>JACCQX010000170.1 GCA_013813905.1 Chloroflexota bacterium | reverse complement strand
CGAGACGCTGGCCGCGGAGGGTTACAACCTTCAGTCGGTCGGCGGGAGCGGCATCGAGGGACCCGGCGAGTTCGTCTTCGCCCTTGATGAGGAATCGCATGACGACAGCGAGGCCTGTCGTCAGTTCTTGCTCAAGAAGGGCTACTCGGACGTCGTCGTGGTGGAGCCCGAGGTCTGCTGGGTCAAGGATGAACGGGGAGCCTTGGCCGAGTGCGTTGGCCGGATAAGAGGAAGCGGGCGGCTGATCCAGGAGATGTTCGTGGGAGCGGCCCGGAACGGTGAGGTCCCGGTCGCATTCACGACGATCGAGCTCACCAAGCGCAGCGCCGGAAGCAAGGGCAAGAACACCAGGTGAGCTGACAAGCGGGCCTGCGAGAGCGCCTTCTCTGCGAGGCGGCGACTACTCCGTCTCGGGTCCAGCCAGCCCCAATCGCACGGCGACCATGGCCGCCTCCACGCGGTTGTCGACGCCCAGCTTGTCCAGGATGTGGGTGACGTGGACGCCCGCCGTCTTGCGCGTGATGAAGAGCCGCTCGGCGATCTCGCCGTTGCTCATGCCGCGAGCGACGAGCCGGAGCACCTCGACCTCACGCGCGGAGAGGCCGGAAGGCCGGTCGGGCTCCAGGGCTCGGCCCTCCTCGGAGACCCGGGCCGTTGGGAGCGGTGGCGAGCTATCGACCGGCGCTCGATCCGGATCGATCCGAGCGCGACCGAGATCGATCCGCGCGCGAACCGCGAGTCCCTCGATGCGACGAAGGAGCGGCTCGGCTCCCAACTGCCCAGCGCTGGCATGGGCACGCGAGAGGGGCTCCGACGCTTCACCTCGGATCCCTCGAGCACGTAGCTCTGCTTCCGCCGCCCGGAACCGGGCGTACGCTGCCAGGTATGGCTCGGGCAGCGCGTCGAAACGCTCAGCCGTCGCCAGCCAGGAGACCCGGTCGGCCCTGCCACCCAGCCGCGCGACTTCGGCGCCAGCCAGATCGAGCAGGGGCCCCAACACGGGATCGGTCTTCCGGCCCGACATGCCGGAGGCTAGCTCCTGCCAGGGACGTCCCATCGCGATCGCCCTCTGGACGGCGTCGTCGTCCCGCGCTGCTCTAGCGGCGTCGGCCAGCTCCGCGGCCGCCTGTAGACCGAGTGCCAGCAGGGGCACTGCGGCGTAGGGGTCCGGGTCGTCCAGGAGGCCCTGGAGGCCAGCCTCGACTGCCCCCGCCGCGGCCTCTGACTCATCCTGCCCGAGCAAGAGCTCCGCGCGGCCTCGGGCGATGAACGCGGCCAGGTGGGGATCCACGTCCCCGACCGCCAGCCCGACCGCCGTATCGAAGCGCTCCCGGGCAGGGTCCGCCTCGCCGCGCAATGCGTGAAGGCGTCCCCGCACGGCAGAGAGGTAGACGGTCCCGCGACCGGCCGGGTCGAGCTCCAGTCCCTCCAGCGTCACGGCTTCAGCCTCGTCCCAGCGGCCGAGCCTGAGCAGCACGTCACCGGTCAACGCCGCCAGATCAGGACCGTAGCGCCGATCCAGGCCCAGCCTGCGCGCCGCCTCGCGACCGTCCGTCGCCTCGGCGAGAGCCATATCCAGACGTCCCGCCTGTGCGAGATTGAGCGCGAAGTTGTGGTGCGCCACGACCAGCATCTCCGGCGGGCCGGCCTGGGCGGCCAGCTCACGGGAGCGTTCCAGCTCGACAAGACCTTCTGCCACCTTTCCCAGCGCGACCAGGTCCGAGCCCAGCATGTTGCGCGCGCGTGCCTCCTCGGAGCGCGCGCCGGCAGCTGTGGCACAGACGATGGCCGACTCGCAGATCTGGCGGGATTCCTCGTAGCGACCGAGGCCCATCAACGCTCCGCCCAGGGCACCCAGCACCTGAGCGCGTTCCCGTGTGGGCGGCTCGGCCGGAACCAGGCTCTCCGCCTTCCTATGTCGAAGGAGGCCGCCCGGCCCGTCGCCGCTGACCCAGGTGAGATACCCCATCCGGCTGTGGAGGAGGCCGGCGACCGTCGGTTCGACCGTCTCGTCGATCAGCTCCAGGGCGGCCCGGGCGTGCTCGATCGCCCGAGGGATCTCCGAGGCCAGGTCGGCCGCGTCGACCGCCCGTCGAAGTAGGCCGACTCGATCGACTGCGATGTCCGGCGAAAGCAGAGGCACGAGCGCCAGGGCTCGCTCGTAGTGCCGCAGGGCCTGGGCGTGAGCCGCCACCGACTCCGCCGCAGCAGCCGCCTCGACCGAGGCCAGGTAGGCCTCGTCGGTACGACCGGCAGCGTCCCAGTGATGAGCCAGCTCGGCGGCCGCGCCGGCGGGACTCCGATCGGCCAGATCCGGATGCTGCGTGAGCGTCTCCGAGTAGCGCTGGTGGAGATCACGCAGCTCGGCGGGCAACAGCTCATCCTCCGCGACCTCCCGCAGAAGGGCGTGCCGGAATCGGTATGTGCCCTGCGAGCGGTCCATCACCAGGACCTGCCGGTCGAGGCCTTCCCGGAGTGCGCCCACGAGATCCGCCTCAGACCGTCCGACAACCGACCCGAGCAGCGTCTCACCGGCGGGCCGTTCCGCGACGGCCAGTGCGGCGATGACCTCCCGCGCCGCCCCTGAAACGCCGTGGAGCCGCGTGGCCAGGATGGCGGAGAGCGTCCGGGGAGCATGGTCGCCCTGACCACGGCCATGTGCTGCGAGGAGCTCCTCCACGAAGAAGGGGTTGCCATCGGACCGGGACCAGATCCGCTCCACGTCCGGCGCGCTCGGGCGGCTTCCTGAGATGGTCTCCATCTGCCGCGCCACGGCGCCTCGGTCCAGCCGCTCCAACGACAGCCGGCGGACGCTGGGCCCGCGTTCCAGCTCGGCGAGCCAGGCGCGCAGCGGGTCGAGGACGGCGACATCGTCGGTGCGCAGCGTCAGGGCCAGCAGCACACGCTCGCGGCTGAGGTTTCGCGCCAGGAACGTGACCAGATCCCGCGAGGCGCGGTCGATCCAGTGCACGTCCTCGAACAGCAGGAGGATCGGTGCGTCGGCAGCCAGCCGGTCGAGCAGGCCCAACACCACCTCGAAGAGGCGCGCCTGGGGCACGCCGCCATCCGGCAGGCCCTGGGCGCCGGTGACCGACTTGCCTGCCTCTCCGTCTCGAGCCAGCTCCGGGAGCAGGCCGGCCAGATCGGACCGCGCGGGACCGAACAACGCCGCGGCCTGGTCGGGAGACAGCGCCCGGTTCAGCCCGCGCATCGCCTCCAGGAGCGGCAGGAACGGGATGCCGCCTCCGGCCATGTCGAGGCAGCCCCCGATCAGTGACCGTCCCCCCGCCTCGGTCACGCGTCGAGCCACCTCGCCGAGGAGGCGTGACTTCCCGATGCCGGCCTCGCCCGCCACGACGACGACCCCCGGCCGGCCGGCTGCCGCCTCCTGCAGCATCTGATGCAGTGTGTCCAGGTCGTCATCACGACCGATGAGGACCGGGCTGCGCGCGGTGCCTGCCACGAACCGATGGTAAGGCCGCCCGGAAGGGCGTCGAGCGACGCCTCTGAGGGGACACCTAGACTGGGCCGATGGACGCCAACGACCGGCCGGTGGAGCCGAGTCCCGCCGTGTCGACCGACCCTGCCGCGGCTGGTGCACCGGAAGCCTGGGCCACGTCCGTGCTGGGGCCTACCGGCGACCTCCCTCCGGAGATGTTCCGTGAGGCGGCCCGTGCCACGGCGGACGTCATGGCGGACTACCTGCGCGACGTGGAGCGGTACCCCGTCCTGCCACGGGTACGTCCCGGCGAGCTGCGCGCCCGGCTCGATGGGACGCCGCCGGAGGAGCCGGAGCCCCTGGGCAAGATCCTGGAGGACTACCGTGCCTCCATCGAGCCCAACGTCACGCATTGGCAGCATCCGGGCTTTCTGGCCTACTTCGCCTCGAGCGGTTCAGCGCCGGGCATCCTGGCGGAGATGCTGATGGCCACGGTGACCGCCAACGCCATGCTCTGGCGGACGTCGCCCGTGGCGACCGAGCTGGAGGGCGTGGTGGTGGACTGGCTGCGCGACGGGCTGGGCCTGCCGGCCGAATACGACGGACTGCTCACCGACACGGCCTCCACCAGCAGCCTCATCGCCCTGGCGGCCGCTCGGGAGAGCGCTCGACCGGGCGCGGCCGCGGACGGGCTGGCGGGTGGTCCGCCGCTACGCGTGTACGCCTCGGGCGAGGCCCACAGCTCCATCGACAAGGCGGCCATGACCCTGGGCCTGGGCAGGGCAGGGGTGCAGCGCATACCGACCGACAGCGAGTACCGGATGGACGTGGCGGCCCTGGAGTCGGCCATCGCGCAGGATCGTGCCGGCCGATGGCAGCCCTGCGCCATCGTCTCCACCATCGGCACCACCGGCTCGACCTCGGTCGATCCGACGGCTCGTCTTGCGGATATCGCCGCACGCGAGGGGCTGTGGCTGCACGTTGACGCAGCGTACGCAGGAGCGGCCGCGCTCATCCCGGAGAGCCGCCCCCTCTTCGCTGGCTGGGAGCGCGCCGACTCGATCGTGGTCAACCCGCACAAGTGGCTGTTCACGCCGCTTGACTGCTCCCTCCTGCTGAGCCGCCGGATGGAGCGACTGCGCGCATCGTTCAGCCTGGTGCCGGAGTACCTGCGCACGGTCGGCGAAAGCACGTCGGGCCGCGATTACAACGAGTACCAGCCGCAGTTGGGGCGGCGCTTCCGCGCGCTCAAGCTCTGGTTCCTGCTGCGAGCCTTCGGGCTGTCAGGCCTGCGCGAGCGGGTGCGCTGGCATCAGGAGGCGGCTCTGGCTCTCGCGGCGCGGGTGGATGCCGAGCCGGAGGCGGAACTGCTGGCGCCGGTGCCGTTCTCCACGATCTGTCTCCGCTGGCGGCCCGAACGGTTCTGTGGCAGAGAGTCGGAGCCGGCCGTGGCCCAGGCCCTGGACGACCTGAATGCGCGCCTGATGGATGCCGTGAATGCCACCGGTCAGGTGTTCCTGTCCCATACCCGCCTGAGCGGCCGCTTCGTCATACGCATCGCCATCAACCACCTGCGCACGGAGCAGCGGCACCTCGACACCTGCTGGCAGCTCATCGTCCACCATGGGCGGCGTCTGGGCGTGGAGCTCGAGGTGTCACCCGCGCCGTCTGGGTAGTCATCGGCCGGTCTGTGGGACGATTCGCCGGCACAGGACGATCACCACCGCACACCTCGGGGAGAGCACTCATGGCCGTTGTCAGTTCCGCCACCGCCACCTGGCAGGGTAACCTCGACTCCGG
>JACCQX010000137.1 GCA_013813905.1 Chloroflexota bacterium | reverse complement strand
TCAGCGCGCGGGGGGACGAATGAGAGCGATCGTCTCGCGCCACCACCTGGAGCCACAGACCGGCATCGGACTGGAGGTGCGTCAGGGTCAGGTGCTGCGCGTCATCGACCCTCAGGGGGAACAGGTCGCGGACCTCCTGGCCTTCAACGCGGCCGATCCGCGGGAGTGGTTGTCATCGGGCCGCTCGATCGACTACAACGACACGATCTACCTGAGCACTGGCCACGTCCTCTACTCCAACCGCAGCAGCCCCATGTTGACCATCCTGGAGGATCGGGTGGGCCGTCACGACTTCCTGCTCACGCCGTGCAGCCCGGAGATGTTCCGCATCCTGTACGGGCACGTGGGCCACCATCCGAGCTGCTTCGAGAACCTGGCCACGAACCTGGCGCCGTTCGGTATCTCGCCCGACGCCCTGCCCACGACGTTCAACATCTTCATGGACGTCGACGTGGCGTCGGACGGCGCGCTGACGATCGGCCCGCCCCGTTCAGCCGCGGGCGACTACCTCGACCTGCGAGCGGAGATGGATCTCATCGTCGGTGTCACGGCGTGTTCCGCGGAGAAGTCGAACAACGGGAGCTTAAAGCCCATCGACCTCGAGATCCATGCAGCACCGCCGAGTGGCTGAGCGCTTCCCGGCGCTGATGGCCCGGGGTCTCGATCCGATCCGGGTACAGGGGCTCTACTACGTGGCGACCGGGATCTGGCCGGTCCTCCACCTGCGATCATTCCTGTTCGTCACCGGGCCGAAGCACGACACGTGGCTCGTGAAGACCTTCGGGCTCCTGGTGGCCGCGATCGGCACGACGCTCGTCGCGCATGATCCAGAAGGCGCGGATCGGTCCGCCGTGCGGCTCGCTGTCGCATCGGCGCTCGCGCTGACGGCCTGCGAGATCGTGTTCGTAGAGCGCGGGCGGATCAGTCCGATCTACCTGGCCGACGCGGCGTCGAGCTGGCCTTTGCCGCCAGCATCGTCGGGCGATCACGGCGGGAGACATCGATCGCGGCCGGATCAGAGGCTGACGATGATCCCCTCGTTCGCGGCCAGGTCAACGTGTGACAGGTCGAGGTCGTCGCTAGACGGTCGACTCGTGTCTGTGGAGAGCGCCAGCCTCCCCGTTTTCGGCAGGCTGCCGCGGGCCGCGGCGAAGAGATCGTGGCTGCCGGCCCTGCCGCGGCACTCGATGGCAACGAGCGACCGCTCCGTTCCGCTCTCTCGGACATACGCGAACACGCCGCTCTCCGGGGACGTGTCCAGCCCGCGGTAGCTGCCGCTGGCAAGGGCGGGGCTCGCCGCGCGCTCCGCGATCAGCCGCCGGTAGAGCGAGAGCAACGATCCGGGATCCTCCGCCTGATCCGCGACGTTGACGCTCGACGTGTCACCGATGCGCAACCAGGGCTCTCCCGAGGTGAAGCCGGCGCCCGGCTCATCCCGCCACTGCATCGGTGTCCGGGCGGCGTCGCGGCCGGCGCGGTCCAGTGCCTCGCCCGCCGATGCCGGCACGTCGGCCATGCCGATCTCCTCGCCCATGTAAAGCACCGGCGTGCCGCGCAACGTGAGCGACAGCATCGCCGCCGCCCGCAACGAGCCCCGTCCGAAACGCGTCGCGTGGCGCGGGTTGTCGTGATTGGACAGCGCCCGGCAGGGCCAGCCCGAGGGCGGGAAGTGCGCTTCGGCGGCCTCCACGGCATGGCGCAATGCTCCCGCGTCCCAAGCGGAGTCGAGGAAGGGGAAGTCGAAGACCAGGTCGAAAGCGTCGCCCGGATGGTCGCCCAGGTAGCGCGCGAGACGCTCGATGGGGATGTAGCTCTCGCCCAGCAGCAGGCTGCCCGGCTTGACCCTCTCCGCCGAGCGCCGGATGGAGCGCACCACGTCGAGCGTTTCCGGCCGGTCCTTGTTCCAGAGGTGGTACTGACCACGGAAGGAGTCGAAGCGTCGAGGCCCCGGCAGTGCCGGCGGGTTCTCGCGCAGGAGCGGATCCTTGATGGACCGATCGATGGCGTCGACCCGGAAGCCGTCCACGCCCCGCTGGAGCCAGAAGCGGACGACCTCGCCAATGCGTTCGTGGACCGCCGGCTCGCGCCAGTCCAGGTCAGGCTGTTCCGGGTAGAACGAGTGCAGGTAGTACTGGCCGGAACCCTCGTCCCACTCCCAGGCTGACCCGCCGAAGGTCGATGTCCAGCCGTTAGGAGGTCCACCGTCGGGCGTCGGATCGGCCCAGATGTAGAGCCGCCGATGTGGGTCGGTCCGGGATGAGCGGGCGGCGCGGAACCAGGGGTGCTCCACCGACGTGTGCCCCGGGATGAGGTCGAGCAGGACTCGCAGGCCGCGCTCGTGTGCCGCGGCCAGCAGCCGGTCGAAGGCCGCCAGGTCGCCGTAGACCGGGTCGATGTCGGTGTAGTCGGAGACGTCGTAGCCGAAGTCAGCGCCCGGCGAGCGGAAGAAGGGTGAGACCCAGATCGCATCGACCCCCAGCGAGCCCGGCGAACCGCGCAGGTGGTCCAGATGACCGGTGATGCCGTCCATGTCGCCGATGCCGTCGCCGTTCGAATCGGCGAACGAGCGTGGATAGATCTGGTACAGCACGCCCGGCTGCCACCAGGTCACGAAGGCGGGGCCTCGTCTCCTGACTGCGAGTTCGCGGCGGTGTCCCCGGACCGCCAGCCGGCGGCGGTGTCACGCGACTGCCAGCCGGTGGTGGCCAGCGCCTCGGGCTCCGGCGGCAGGCAGAACAGGATCTCCAGCGACTCGTGGCACTCGATGGTCGCGTCGGTGGAGGCCGCGGCGGGCAGAGCGAACGTGTTGCCGGCGCGGACGGGCATCGAGCCGCCGGATGAGATGACCCGGCCGGAGCCGCTTGTGGCGATGCCCACCACGAACGTGTCCGGCCAGGGCAGCCGAGTGGTGCCGCCGGACGTGTCGAGGGTGAAGCGCTCGGCCCGGAAATATGGCGCGGCGGCAGCCCCCAGGAGGCGCTCACGCTTGGCCGACGTGGTGGTGTCGGCTGCGCCGAGAGCCCCCGACTCCGCGGGCTGGCGCAGGGTCTCCAGCGCGTCCTCCGAGAGGCCGCTGCGGTCGAAGGCATCGACCATCACGTCCCAGCCCATCCCCAGATGGGCATCCTCCGCCGCGATGGGGAAAGCGGTCTCGGCGACGATGGAGAAGTCGGTCGGCTCCTGAAGCTCGACGAGGAAGACCCCGGCACCGATGGAATGGGGAATGCCCGCGGGCACGAGCCAGGCATCACCGGGCGCCACGGTGCGCTGGTGCATGGCGTCCAAGAGCGCAGCCGAGTCATGGTCCTCGATCCAACCGCGCAGCTCGGCACGCCCCACGTCACGGCGGAATCCGAGCCGGATCGACGGCGGCTCCTCCCCGGCGATCTGCCGCGTGCCCAGGACGAGCCAGGCCTCGGTCTTGCCCCACCGACTGCCCAGGAAGCGCTCGGCGAAGGCACGTGTCGGGTGGCAGTGGACCGGCAGTCGCTGTGCGGTGTCGAGCAGCTTGGTGAGCAAGCCCGTGGTCGGGCCGGCGACGCGGACGAGGGCGGCGCCACCGATGGCCGCGGGATGGCGCCGCTGAACGAGCTCTCGCAGGGTCAGTTCCTCATCCCCGACGCGTACGACGCTCAGGCCCTCGTCGCTGAGCGCCTTGCCGACCGGCGTCCAGACTCGCAGCGTGGAGGCCAGCCAGTCCTCCGGCTGCTGGCCATCCGCATTCGGAGCGCCGCCCGTGCCCCCAGGCTCGTCCGCCGTGGCGGCCGCCAGACCTGCCGTTCCGCCGGCGCGGAAGCGGTCGAGCAGCGCGCCGCCTCGATAGAAGCGTGTCACGCGGTTGGACGGCAGGGCCAGGGGAGCGGTCAGCGCGGGCCGGGTCGTGGAGTCGATCGTCATTCGTGGAAGTCTAGGCATCGCCGCACGAAAGCCTCGAAGCGTCCATCGGAAACGCGATGCGGCATGGCCAGCGTTCGTTCCAGGCGGGCGGCGACCTCCATCGGGTCCGACCTGCCCCTCATGACGCCCAGCGCGCTCCTGGCTGTCTCGACCCAGGCAGCCAGCTTGCGCGCCCACTGCTCCATCTCCCGGGGGAGCGGCCGGCGCTCGGCGGCAGCGATCAGGTGCACGGCCGCATCCGAAAGTCGCTCCAGATGCGCCTCGACCTCGGTGGTCGCCGCGTCGCGTTCGTTCACGGTCTCCCAGCGCGTCCAGAACGCCTCCAGCCAGAGCACGGGCGGCTCCTGCCCCGGTTCGATGGGAGAGCGGCTGGCGAGCTCGCCCAGGACCCGCAGCGCAGCGGCAACCCCGGCATCTCCGGCCACAGCAGTGAGCGCCGGTCCCCAGGCCGTTTCGGGATCGTAGCCCGAAGGATCGCGCCAGTACGCCGCGAAGGTGTGCAGGGCGATCTTGGTCGCCTCCGCCTCGATCGCCCCGTTGGCCACGATGCCGCTGCAGGCGCCCGGCAGGTCCGCGCCGCGGCCGCGGAGCGGGCGGATGTGCGGGTCCCAGCGCATCTCCCCGTCGTTGACCGGATAGTTGTCCCAGAGCAGCGGCCGCCGCTGCAAACCCTCCGTCACGGCGGTCAGGTCCGACGAGGTGATGGTGTGGGAGCAGACCTGCGGCCCGGTCCAGAAGACCTCGATCCCCGCCTCGAGCGTCTCCCCCAAGGTGCGCAGATAGGGCGTAGGAGTCGGAACGCTGCTGCAGTACTCCGTGGGGCAGAACAGGAAGCGACCGCCGGCTCCGGACTCGCGGACCGCCCGCAGCACCTCGTTGGCCACGCTGCCCTGCCAGCGGGCCGCTTCCGTGCGCTCGTCGGCGCTCGGCGGCAGGTCCACCGGCAGGTCGTCGAAGAGCAGGCCGAATGATGACACCCCGCTCGCGGCCAGCTGAAGGCACTTGCGCACGACGACCTCGACACCGGAGCGGTCGCCGAAGCCCAGGTCGATGGGACTCAGCCCGTAGCTGAACTCCACACCGGCGACGGCCGCGCGCCGTGCCAGTCGATCGAAGCGGACCAGCTCCGGCTCGGGCAGGGGATCCCGCCAGCGAGCGCGGTGGAGCGGATCGTCCTTGGGGGCGTAGACGTACAGGTCGAACCCGTGGGCGGCCAGGAAGTCGATCATCCGGTCCCGCTCGGCCCAGGTCCAGGGCGGACCGTAGAACCCCTCGATGAGACCGAGCAGCGGCCGGCCCGCGTTTGCGCTCACCTTGGGATGGCCGCGAAGGACCGAGCTCTAGGACATACGTGCACGGGGGTCACGTTAGCCGGTTCGATCCAGCCGCCAGCGAGTGTCTCCTCGCGAGTTCCATGTCAAGCGCGCACGACAGGCGACATCTGGCCAGCCCGACGGCTGTTGGCGGCCAGGATCCGTGCTCACGTGATGTCCAGATGGCGGTCGAAGCGGACCCTCCGCTGGCTAACGCTGCGGGGATGCGCGGATGACAGGAGCGGGACGGAGGACCGCCGGACAAGCGGTCGCCGCCCCTAGGAGGGCAGCGCCAGGAGCGCGCCGGCGCCCCTCAGCTGGTCCTGAAGCGCATCGATGTCGACCTTGTGGACCTCCGCGCCGTCCTCGCCGCGTGCGGCAAGCGCGGCCGCCGTCCCGGCTGCCTGCCCGGCGATCATGAACTGAGGCTCCAGCCGGAACGAGTTCAGGGCGACGTGTGAAGCGGAGATGCAGGTGGACACGAGCAGGTTGGAGCACTCCTCCTGGCGCGGTAGCAGCGCCCGATACGGGATCTGCCAGGGCTCCACCGGCACGGACAGATAGCCCTCCTGGAGGATCTCCTCGGCCACGTCGGGGAAGCGCGATACGGGACAGGCGACCCACTGGACCTCGCGGATGTCGATGTTGTAGCCGCCCATGCCGATGCTGTCCGGCTTGTGGCGCTCGGCGGTCAGGTCTCGCTGCGTCAGGACGTGCTCGCCCTGCATGCGCCGCGCCTCACGCACGTAGAGCTGATGCGGCCAACCGTCCGTGTCCCTGAATTCGTCGCGCGGCAGGCCGTAGCGGCTCACCTCCCGGCGGATCGGCGCTGGCACCGCAGCGTCACTGCCCAGGAAGTAGAGCAGCCCCTGCGCCCATGCGTGGTGCTCGCCCGCGATGCGGGCGCGAGCCGCACGATCGGCCTCGACGTAGGCCCAGGACGCTCCCAGCAGGTTGGTGGAGATGGGCCCGCCGCTATTGATGTCGGTCTTGCCGTTGGGTAGCTCCCCGATGCCCAGCACGTCGCGGATCGTGGCACGGTCCCCCAGGGCGCGGAGGTACGCGGCCACCGCTGCGTACTGCTCCGGCTCGTAGCCCGCTGGTGCCGGGAGCGGCTCGGCGTTAGCGCGATCGGAGCTCAGGCACATGCGGTAGCAGTACGACTGCACCTTGCCGTCGCCCTCCCCGGGCAGGCCGATGGAATCGAGCGGCTGGATGTAGCGCGCCAGGGCGCCCGCCTCTTCCACTCGCACGGCGGCGCGGAACTGGTGCGGGTCGGGCAGGAGCTCGCGACGACCGGCCAGCGACTCACCGTGCAGGGACCGAGCCTCCCGTCCGGTGGCATAGGTGACGCCCGCCCCGGCCAGCAGGTCGCCCTCGTACGTGGCATCGACGAACACCGCCGCCTCGATCGACTCATCCCACCCGCCCGACCCGCCCGATCCAGCCGAGCCGACGCGCACCGACCTGA
>JACCQX010000104.1 GCA_013813905.1 Chloroflexota bacterium | reverse complement strand
GCCTCGATGCGCTCCATGGCTGCTCGCAGCGCCTTGGTCAACTTCGCCTTGTCGGGGTCCGGCTCAGACGGCGGTGGCGTGGGCTTCGGCTCCGGCAGAGGCCCTGATTCGGTCTCGGGAACCTCCTCGCGCTCGCGCTTTACGATCTGGCGGATCTCCGCGTAGAGGCCGCGCCGGAGGTCGTGCGTGTAGGCGACCTGGAACGGTCCCGGCTGCACATCACTGAAGAGCCGGATGAAGTCGCTGGCGAAGCCTTCCTGCTGCTCGCGCCGATAGGGGTCACCGGGTGCTCTAGGGTCCGCGTCGAACCAACCGTGGTCCGGCTCCGTGTTGCCGTGGTAGAGCCTGTGGATCTGGCGGCGCTTGGCGTCGTTCAGCAGGAAGGCATCCACGAAGTGACCCACCTCGTGGAGGAACACGACCTGCGTGGCCAGCGGCGAGATATCCGGTCGCACGGTCATCGTGCAGCGGCTGAACGTCTGCGCGAAGGCCCAGAAGCGGCCGCCCTGGAGAAGCGGAGAGTTCCCGTCGAACACGATCCGGACCGACTCGAAGCCCTTCTTCTCCATCCGGGGAAGCAAGGAATCGAAGTCGAAGCGGCAGCGCCGCACGGCGCGGCGGATGGCCCGCACCTGCTCGGGCGTGCCCTCGACCGCGAAGATGCTGACGTTCTTCATGGTTGACTCCTCGCCTTGATCCGTCCAGGGATCAGCGGCCTCTTATGGGCCCCCTTTGCCGGCTAGTGGTCGAGTGCCAGCTCGTAGACCGCCCCGGTCGCTGCGGCCTGGACGAGCTTGTCGACGACATCGATCGCCCAGTCGCGGCCCGACCAGTCCCACGGGCGATAGAGTCCCAAGGCGGTGTTGAGTGCCAGGTCACCGGTGTAGACCGTCGCGAATACCCCCGTCACGGCCAGTGGGGGGCTGAGACGCAGACGTTTCGCGACAGCGTAGGCAACGCCCCACATCGGCCCGAGCGCGAAGTGAGTCACGTAGTTGAGTCGCTTCCGATCCTCGCCGCGGGCTGGGCGCACGGGCAGCACCCGCTCGGCGAAGTCAGCCGGCGCATAGCTATCGTCTCGCCTCGTGATGGGCATCTCGACCAGCTTCTGGAAGGCGGTCATCACGACCGTCCCGGCCAGTCCGGCGATGGCTCCTTTGGCGACGACGGTCGCGGTGGATGGCCGCTGGCGGTCCATGTGGTCTCCTCATGCTTATCCCATCGGTCCGGTGCAGGAGTATCCGGTCTTCAGGCCCTCGCCGGCAAGGCCCTACGAGTGCGGGACGGTTGATTCTTTCTCACCGGCCGGCACGCTCACTCATCGGGAGAGGGTCGCTCCGAGTGCCAGTTCTCGACGACGTATCTGAGCAGCTCGTCCGGTGCGGCTTCGGCTGCCGCGCGGATATCCACGTCCCGATCCTGTGTCATGGCCTGGCCATAATGGACGCCGCGATGTAACGCCGCTGGCACGGCCAGGACGGCGCGGGGAAGCCCAGGCCGGTCGAGATCAGGCGAAGATGCTCAAAGGAGGACCGAACGATGACCGACGAGATGAACCCCGACCGAGCAGGCGAGATGGCGCCGGAGGACGGCGGCGAGGCCGTCACCGAGGAGTTCGCCCAGGAACCCCTGGCCGGAGAAGGAACGGACGACGACGAGGCGACGGTGACCGAAGGTCCCGCCCAGGGGGGCGCCACGGGAAAGGCAGGCCAGGGGACTGCCGACGAGACCCGCTAGCGGCTAGCGCCCGGCCGCCACTGGATCGACCACCCGCGCCGGCCGAGCCAGCCTCCGTACGAGCCATCCTTCGATGCGCTGCCGCTCCAGCGCGCACGACGCCGCGAGGATGGAGAAGCTGCCCCACCAGATGACCGGCAGCGCGAGCAGGACGCCCACTGGCAGGAGCCAGCGCCGATCGGTGCGCGCCGCGATCACCACGACCGCGGCAGCCAGCGGTAAGCGTACCCACAGCGGCACCGGCACCGAGTGGCCCACGGTGCTGCGCCCCGTCGACCCTTCCAGGAACCGGAACCAATCGACCCAGATGTCGGGTGCCACGGCCAGCGAGATCCCCCCGATCACCGTGGCAGTGCCGAGCGCCAAGCTCAGCGCCCGCCACTCCCCGCGCGCGGCGAACCACAGCAGCCCGATCCCAGGCGTGACCTTGCTGAGCAGCATGAGGGCCCACGCCGCCGGCCAGCGGAAGCCGGCCACGATGGCCAACGCCAACAAGAGATGGATGTTCCCGCCCCACAGGTCGATGGCAGTGAGGGCCACCATGGGCGCGAAAAGCAGCGGCCCCACCATCACCAGCAGCGCGGCCATCAACAGGCCGGTCCAGACGACCAGGAAGGGGGTCCAGTCGAGGACACGGATGGGCGTCAGCGCCTGGAGGAAGGCCGGCGAGTAGGGGAACGCGCTCTCCTCTCCCACGAGCCCGAAAGCGTAGGGATCGTCCAGGGTCACCACCCAGTAGGAACGCGCGTCGTGGCCCGGCCCGAACGAGTCGGGCGAGAACGGTTCGGCGCTCGACCCGACGGCAAGCAGTATCAGCGCCGCCGATGCCAAACCTACGGCCAGGGAGACCCGTCGTAGGCGCTTCTCGGCCGTGAGCATCGTCTCGTCCGCCTGGCGCCGCGACTGCGGGGCGCTTACTCCGCCGGCGCGAGCGACTGCCCCAGGAGGAGCGGGTGACCCAGTAGCCCGGTGTAGTGCGGCCGGTAGCGCGCTACGTTGTACATCAGGTCCACGTCCACATGGCGCGCCCCCAGCGCCGGGTCCGGCAAGGGCGAGTGCGAGTACTTGCCGTCACGGATCCCCACCATGCGCCCGCGCAGCCCGTCCGCGATCAGGTCCATGGCCACGTTGGCGAAGGTGATGGCCACCATCTGGTCGAGCGAGTCGGGCTCGCCCGAACGCAGGTCGTAGGTCAGTTCGGAGAAGACCGTCTCGATGCCCGTGCGCGCCTTGATCTCATCGGCCAGGACCTCCGCGATGTTGACCTTATGCCGGTGACCGAAGGCGTCGGCCTCGCCGACCTCCTGGATGGTGCCGCCGCGCCACACGGCGCCCTCCGCGGCGATGACGAAGGCATAGTGGCTGGGGTTCAGCTGACGATCCTCGACCAGGATCTCCAGCAGATGGTCAAGGTCGAAGGGCACCTCGGGGATGAGGCAGCGGGCGGAAGTCACATAGGCGGTATAGAGGGCCGTGAAGCCGCAGTCGCGCCCGAAGATCCGGTACACGCCGATGCGCTCATGCGACCCGAGCGTCGTGCGCTGGCGATTGATGGCCTCCTTGGCCCGCGTGACGGCAGTGGAGAAGCCGATGCAGTACTCCGTGCCCTGCACATCGTTGTCCATCGTCTTGGGGATGGCGATGAGAGGGACCCCCTGGTCGTGCAGCGTCTGCGCGTAGCTGAGGGTGTCATCGCCGCCGATGGGCACCAGATAGTCCAGGCCGAGCCGCTCGATGTTGTCCAGCACCACCGGCGTCAGGTCGTAGGTCTGGCCGTCGTCCGTCATCGTCGCCGCCTTGGCCGGGTCGAGGTGCGCGGGCAGTCGATCGGCTCGCATCCGCCGTGCGCTGGTCCGTGAGGTGTGGAGGACGGTGCCGCCCGTGCGATCGATGGTGCGGGTGTTGGCCCGGTCGAGCGGGCGGACGTAGTCGGGGTCGGCTGAAGCGCCGGGCCGCTGGTGGGTCAGGCCTTCCCAGCCGCGCCGGATGCCAAGCACTTCAAAGCCGAGCTCTGTGCCCCGGTACACCACGCTCTTGATGACGCTGTTCAGGCCGGGAACGTCACCTCCGCCGGTCAGGACGCCGATGCGTCGGGGTCGAGCCATGGGTACTCCAGGTCAGCTGCGCCACGGGGCTCATCGCCGCGGAGGGCCCGGCGGCGAACGCCCCGACGATGGTAGCGCGAGCCGGCCTCAAGGTCGTACGGCTTCAGTGCGGCCATGCCGACCGGGGACCGGTGTAGCATCGAGAGTGATGCGCTACGAGATGTACATGCGAGCGGCCCTTTCCGAGGCCTCCCAAGCCGCAGCCGCCGGGGAGCGGGCCGATGGCGCTGTCGCGGTGCTGGGCGAGGCGATGGTGGCGCACGGTCGCGCGCAGGTGCGCGGCTCGGGTGATCCCACGGCGCATGCCGTGATCGGCGTGCTACGCGAAGCTGCGCGTCGACTAGGCCGGCCTTCCCTCTCCGGTGTCACCGTCTTCTGCACGGTCGAGCCCTGTGTCATGTGCGTCGGGGCGCTGCTCGAGAGCGACGCCGACGGCTTGGTCTACGCGCTGGCCGACCCGGTCGACGGCGCGGCCGGCTCGCTCATCCAGTTGGCCGACTCCGATCTTCTGCCGCGCCGGCTGCGTATCGTGTCGGGCATCCTCCAAGAGGAGGCCGCCGACCTGCGTCCCGATCTACGTGAGGGCCGATCCGCGGCGTTTCCCGGGTTCGTGCGGGCTCGCTAGGGACACCTCACCGGCGGGCCGCCTGCTGTTGACCATCTCGCCATCGGCTGAGCGCTGGGACGCCTTTGCTATCCTCTTCGCGGAGAGGTGTCCGAGTGGTTGATGGTGCCGCTCTCGAAAAGCGGTGTGCGAAAGCACCGAGGGTTCGAATCCCTCCCTCTCCGCCAACGCGCTCTCAGCACCGTTCCGCGTCGCGGCCGGCCACGACGTGTCCATCCCCCGGAGAGGTCGCCTAGAGGCCTAGGGCGCCGCACTGGAAATGCGGTATGGGGCAACCCATCGCGGGTTCGAATCCCGCCCTCTCCGCCAGCTTCCCGCAGGATCCGCTGATCCGTTCGTCAACGGCCCGAGGGTCGACCTTCCTGACACACGCGCCCCCGGAGAGCACTAGCCAGCGCCTCGATGAAGGGTCCATGCCAAGCGCCCGCACAGGTCGACATCTGGCAGGCGGCGCGGCGATAAGCCAGCCTCGGGCTCAGCACGGGGACGCCGTTGCCCGGCTCCACGCGTCGCGGGTCCCGCTGGCTTACGTTGCCCTGATGCGCGTATATCATGAAGCGGGTGACCATGGAGAGGGACGTTCTTCACGGAGGCGTGCCATGACCAGGAGAAACCCGCTGACTTCGTCGCCCGGATCGTCGCTGGTGCGTTCTCGACCCTGCGGGGTTCACCCGGTATGATTCCCGGGCCGTGCTAGGCGGGGAACTAGCGGTGCCCTGTACCTGCAATCCGCTCCAGCAGGGCTGAATCCCCTCCCGAGGCCCGCGCCCGCGGAAGCCGACAGGGTGATCGAC
>JACCQX010000101.1 GCA_013813905.1 Chloroflexota bacterium | reverse complement strand
CCCGCCAGTCAGCCGGTGCCCCGGCGCTAGACTGACGCGGACCCATCGCCATGAGGGACCACGCGCCATGACGGACACCAGCAGCCCGCCTCGACTGAAGATCACCTACGCCACGCTGCGCAATGACAACGATGAGATGCACGCGCAGTTCGAGGCCGGGCTGGAGCGCGCGCGGGGGATGCTGGGGACCTACTACCCCAACTTCGTGAACGGTGCGGAGCGGGACGGCGAAGGGACGTTCGAGAAGCGGACGCCCATCGACGGCACGCTCATGGGCACCTTCGCCAAGGGCAGCCGTGAGGATGCGCGCGAGGCCATCGCCGCCGCCAAGGCCGCTTTCCCCGGCTGGTCACGGACGCCCTGGCAGGAGCGCGTGGCGCTGCTCCGCCGAGTGGCGGACCTCATCAGCGAGCGTCAGATGGAGTTCTCCGCGCTGCTCTGCATGGAGGTCGGCAAGAACCGCCTGGAGGCCCTCGGTGACGTCGAGGAGACGGCCGATCTGATCCGCTGGTCGTGCGACATGATGGAACGCAATGACGGCTTCGACCACCCCATGGGCAACCTGGGGGATCCATCGGTGCACACGCGGTCCGTCCTGAAGCCGTATGGCGTGTGGGCCGTCATCAGCCCCTTCAACTTCCCCTTCGCACTGTCCGGCGGCCCGGCCGGTGGAGCGCTCGTGGCCGGCAACACGGTGGTCTACAAGCCCTCCACCGATGCGCCCCTTTCCGGTGCCTGCCTCACCCGGGTGATGCGCGACGCGGGCATCCCGGCGGGCGTCTTCAACACGGTGGCGGGTCCCGGCGAGTCGGTCGGAGCCGAGTTGCAGGAGAACAGCGACGTCGACGGTCTCATCTTCACCGGCTCCTTCGAGGTCGGCTTCGGGATACACCGCAACTTCTCCCAGACGTACCCCAAGCCGACCATCGTCGAGATGGGCGGCAAGAACCCGGCCATCGTCAGCCGCAGTGCCGATCTGGATGAGGCGGCCGAGGGCGTGATGCGCTCGGCCTTCGGCTTCTCCGGTCAGAAGTGCTCCGCCAACAGCCGCATCTACGTGGAGCGTCCCGTACTGGACGAGTTCACGGAGCTGCTGATCGACCGCACGGCGGCCATCACCATCGGTGATCCGACGAAACGTGAGAACTGGCTGGGACCGGTCATCAACCAGCGAGCGATGGCGCGCTACCAGGACGCGGTCGGGGAAGCACGCACGGACGGTCGGCTGCTCATCGGCGGGGAACGCGTCACGGCAGACGGGCTGGACAGCGGATCCTTCGTGGCGCCCACCGTGGCGACCGGATTGCCCACCCACCACCGGCTCTTCCGTGAGGAGCTCTTCCTGCCCTTCACCGTCATCGCGCCGGTCGACTCCATGGAAGATGCGTTGCGGCTCGCCAACGACTCCGTGCTGGGCCTGACGGCTGGTCTCTACTCGAATGACCAGGCGGAGATCGACCTGTTCCTCGACCGGATCGAGGCGGGCGTGGTCTACGTCAACCGGCGCGCGGGCGCGACCACGGGCGCCTGGCCGGGCATCCAGCCCTTCGGCGGTTGGAAGGGCTCCACCGCGACCGGCAAGTCGGGCGGCGGCTACCACTACGTGCAGCAGTTCATGCGGGAGCAGTCGCAGACCGTCGTCGATTAGCCGCAGCTCTGGGGCCCGCAGGCGCCTTGCTACACTGCGCCTTCCACGGTGCATAGGATCTATGCACACACTCGTCTCGAGGATCCAACCGTGACCCAGCTCATCGATCGAGACGCCCCGCTCGCCCCACACCTCCCCGCCGCGGCCGCTCGTCCCCTCCCCGACCTGGTCACGGAGATCCCGGGTCCGCGCGCACGCGCGCATGTCGAATACGACCGTGCGTGGACCTCGCCCAGCCTGCCGCGTGCCTACCCGCTGGTGCCGGTCCGCGGGGAGGGCTGTGCCATCGAGGACATCGACGGCAACCGCTTCCTCGACTTCGCCGCCGGCATCGCCGTCAACTCGACCGGTCATGGGCACCCGCAGGTCATCGAGGCCATCCGCCACCAGGCCGAGCAGTTGGTGCACTACAGCGCGTCGGACTTCTACCTGCCCATCTACCCCGAGACGTGCGAGGCCCTGGCACGGACGGCGCCCATCTCCGGACCCAAGCGCGTCTATCTGGGGAACAGCGGCACGGAGGTGGTCGAGGCCTCCATCAAGCTCGCGCGCTACGCCACGCACCGACCCTACGTGGTCGCCTTCTTGGGCGCCTTCCACGGTCGTACGTACGGTTCCGTCTCACTGACGGCCTCCAAGGCCAAGTACCACGCGGGCTTCGGACCGCTGCTGCCGGGGGTCCATCACGCGCCGTACGGCAGGGTCGAGGACCTGCGCTGGTTCGACGAGGTCCTCTTCGACAAGCTGGCCCCGGCGGACGAGGTGGCGGCCGTCATCGTGGAGCCCATCCAGGGCGAGGGCGGCTACATCGTGCCGGAGGACGGCTTCCTGCAGGGACTCCGCC
>JACCQX010000034.1 GCA_013813905.1 Chloroflexota bacterium | reverse complement strand
ACGACCATCGAGCGCGAGCGCGCCTGGTTGGAGCTGATCGCCCGAGAGCGGCGCCTCCTGCTGTAGCCGGCGCGCCCGTCGGGAATCGAGAGAGCCACCGTCCCCCAGAGACGGTGGCTCCACCGGTTAAGCGTGCAGATGGAAGGGTCAGGATCGCCGGAGGCGAAGCACCCGCAGCACCCGAGCGCTCGGTCGGCTCCGGCCATTACGCACCTGGCTGCGCCAAACGCGATGCTGCATCTCCTTCATGATCTCCTGCTGCCGCATCGTGCTCAGCTGCTGATCGCGAGTCATCTCGGTCCTCCTCTCTCCACACCGTTCGGTGCGGTCGATATAGGAAGGATGCCGCCGCTCAGCGGGCCGGGGATCGGGCGCGGGTCGCGAAGATCGCTGCGACCGTCGACCCGGCTGGGCTACGTCATTCGGCCCGTGCGGCGCGTTTCAGCCTCCCGCGGCTGGACCAGCTTGTTCTCGACCTAGCGTTCCCGGTGTCATCGAACAAGAGACGTCACGAAGCGACGTCACACAGCGGAGGTCTCAGCCATGTCGCTCTCCATCCCGGCCGTCCCATCGGCCACGAACCGCCAGGAGCGCATAGCGGTGGCGCTGCGCATCGGCATCGTGGTCATGGCCCTCACCACGGCGGCCATCCACGTCTCACTCGGCGGGATGCTGTTCCTGCTGAACGCGGCCGGCTTCGCTGTCCTGGCTGCGGGCATGATCGTGCCTGGCGACTTCGCCGCTCGGTTCCGCTGGGCGCCTCGCCTTGGCCTGGCGGGCTTCAGCGCCGCGACCATCGGTGGTTGGGTCCTGTTCGGTGCCCGCTACGAGATGGGCTACCTCGCGACCGGCATCGAAGTGGCCATCATCGCCTTTTTGGTGGTCGACCTCGTGCAGGCCTACGGCAGCCCCTTGGCCCTGACCAGGCGTGTCATCCACGACCTGACCAACCCCCGCAGCGGGGCACCGGCCACCGCGTAGCGGCGGCGCCGCGACGAAAGGACTTCCTCGATGAGCCGTTCTCCCGCTGGCCTTCGACAACCGCGACAGCGTTCCCCACAACGTGGCCCTGCTCGACAGCAACGGTACCCAGGTCTTCTCGGGGCAGGTGTTCAACGGTCGCAAGACGGTCACCGAAACGGTGACGCCTCTGGCCGCTGGCGACTACCGCATGATCTGCGCGGTCCATCCTGACATGACGGGAACGCTGACGGCTTCCTGATCGGGCCCCGGCGCTTGCCGGGGCCGCTCCATGTCACTCGGGCAAGCCCAGCCACTCAGGTCCCTCGGCCGGACCGAAGGGCTTGCGATAGGCGCTGTAACTGCGATGCACGACGAAGCCGGAGGACTCGTAGAGCGCAAGAGCCTCGTTGGGGTTGGCCGCGTCCACGCCCAGCGCCGCAGAAGTCATGCCACGCTCGCGCAGCGCCCGGAACGACCGACCGATGAGCGCTCGGGCGAGTCCTCGACGGCGCCAGGGCCGGCGAGTGAAGACCGAATCCAGCAGTCCCCGCTGGTGCCCGCGCTCCTCGTTCTCGACCGGGTCGATGACGTTGAGGACGCCGCCGGCGATCTGGTCACCGTCCCAGGCGACGATGTAAAGCGAGCGGTCGAAGGTCGGGCTGCCGATCCAGCGCTCAAAGGCGGCTTCGGACGCGTCGATGCCGCCCCAGTGGTCGCGGAACGCCTCCGCATCCGCCTCGAAGACGACGCGGAACCCTTCCCGGCTCACCGGGCGGACCTCGAGGCCCTCGGGCAGCGGAAAGTCCTCGATGTCGTCGAGACTCGGCCGGACCATGTCGTAGAAGTGCCGCACCACGACATAGCCTTCGCTCAGCAGGAGTCGGGTGTTGGACTCGTCGCGGTCCGCTCCGAAGGAACCCAGCCAGCGGGGCCGGTCGTGCTCGTGATCAGCGGCGATCCCCCTGAGCCGCCCCTCGTTCTCGCGAAGCATGGCGCGTCCGATACCGTGCCGGCGCCAGGCCGGATCCACGAACCCGAAGCTGGTGTAGGTCCGCCCGCCGTTGTTCTCGTCCTCCCACTCGACCCGCCCATAGGCCACCAGGCGACCCTCCACCTCAGCCAGGACGGCATCGTGGTAGGGATCGGAGTTGGTAAGGTTGGCGTATTCGACGGTCATCCCCTCGATGGTCACCACCTCATCCACGCCGTCGGCGTCATGGCAGGCGTTCGCGACACGGACCATCTCAGGCAGGTCTACAGGGCCGCGGTAGCGGCGAAAGTCGAGGCCGGGCACGGCGGGCGCATCGGCCAGCCGGAGTTCGGTGGTCGGGTAGTTCGGCGACTTCGTGGTCATGGTCAGTCGGTCTCCTGGCGGCCCTTGAGCCGGTCCTGGGTCTTGCAGGCGTTGCGGATGACGCGCCCGAAACGTCGGCTCTCGGCGTGCGACCGGGCGGGGGAGGAACGTCGCTCCGTGGCGGCGATCTCCCGCTGGAGCTTCTGCTGACTGCGCAGGCGGGTCTCGTCCAGCTGGCCGCTCTCGATGGCCGCACGCACCGCGCAGCCGGGCTCCGGCCCGTGGGAACAGTCGATGAATCGACATCGCTCCGCGAGCAGGGCGATATCCGCGAAGGCAGAGTCCAGGCCCTCGTCCGCATCGACCAGCCCCACTGCCCGGAGGCCGGGGGTATCGATCAGCAGGGCGCCGCCGGGCAGCAGGAAGAGCTCTCGTCGGACGGTCGTGTGGCGGCCACGGTGATCGTCGCCGCGGACCGTCTGGACGGCCTGTCGCTGATCGCCCAGCAGAGAGTTCGTGATGGTGGACTTGCCCACGCCCGACGAGCCCAGCAGGACGAGCGTCTGACCGGCGACGAGATACCGATCGAGCACCTCCAGCCCGGAGCCGGTCCGGGCGCTGAGGGGATGGATGGGCGTCTCGCTGGCGATCCCGGCGACCTCCGCCACGCGGCCCGGCACGTCGTCGCACACATCCGCCTTGTTGAGCAGGATCACCGGCGCCGCGCCGCTGGACCAGGCGAGCGCCAGGTAGCGTTCGATGCGCCGCAGGTTGAAGTCGCGGTCAAGCGCCGCCACGAGGAGCGCCGTGTCGACGTTGGCGGCGAGGATCTGGCCGGACGCTCGTCCCCCCCGTTCGGACTGGCCACGCGAGAAGGCGCTGGAACGGGGCAGGACGGTGCGCAGCGCGCCGTCGCCGTCGACGAGCGGTTCCAGCGCGATCCAGTCACCGACCGTGGGGAACGAGCCAGGTCCCGCGGCCGAACGGCGAAAGCCTCGCTGCACATAGACGTCCAGGGGGCCGGAGGCCGTGATGGCATGGACCACGTCGCGCTCCTGGCTCACCACGCGCCCGGGCACGAGACCGGCCTCCGCGTGCTCAGCGAAGGCGGCCTCGCGCTCCGGCGTCCAGCCCATGACCTCCATGGGCGGCGTCACGTCCATCGGCCGTCCACATCCATCAGCCGACCCGCTTCAGCTTGCCGGTGCGCTTGGCGTAGCGCTCGGCCTGGCCGAAGGTCCATACGCCCAACGGGATCAGCACCACGGCCATCACGCCGAGTGGCCAGATGTCGTGGAGCAGTGAGGTGACGGGTGTCCCGTCCATGAGGGAGCGGCGGACACCATCGAGCAAATAGGTGCCGGGCGAGAAGCTCGATACCACCTGCATCCAGTGGGGCAGGATCTCGATGCGGAAGTAGACGCCGCTGAACAGGAGCAGCAGCGACTGGAGCACGAAGGTCATCTGGGCTCCTCGTTCGACATAGAGCAGGGGCAGGATGGCCGCCATCATGCCGATGCCCACGAGCGAGAGCGAGCCGAGGAGCGTGAAGATCGCAGCCGTCAGGAAATCCGCTCGTGACAGGTCCAGACCGAAGAACAGGGTCAGCACGAGCAGCACGAAACCCGTATGGAGAAGTCCGTAGACGACCGCGAAGAAGGTGGAGCCGAGCAGCTGCGTGTACCGCCGGATGGGCGCCATGAAGGTGTACTCGAGTGTCCCTTCCCAGCGCTCCCAGGCGACCGTCTCGGCGATGAAGCTGAAGACGATGGACACGTAGTTCCAGAATACGGCGCCGATGAGCAGCGAGATGAGCAGTCGCTGGTCACCCTGATCCTGCCCGATCAGGGTGATCGAAAGCGCGCCGGCCAGCGCGTAGACGAGCCAGCCGACCTCCCAGCCCCAGTAGCGTTTGGTCAGGTAGAAGTTGCGTTCGACGAAGGCATAGCTGGCCCTCATCTCCCGCGCTAGCGTGGTCATGGCTGTAATGGCTCCAGGGATGTCGGGGTGGGAGCCGGCTCGCTCTCGCCGACCAGGCGGCTGCCCAGCCGGACCAGTGAGCGACCGAATGCGCGACGCACCGGCGGCCGCGGCCGGCGGCTCTCCGAGCGGCGCGCCAGGCGTTCCTGGCGGACTTGCTGGATATCGCGCTGGCGGCGCTCGCTGGCGAAGCGCTGCTCGATCTGCAGGTCGTTCATGGCGTTCTCACCTCCTTTCTGTCGGGATGTCGTTGGTGCGCCGGGCTGGACTCAGTCGTCATCGGAGCTTTCCTCCTCGATGTCGTCATCCAGCGACCGACCGGTGTAGGTCATGAAGACGGCTTGTAACGTGCGTGGCTGGCCGTAGTCGCGCTCGACCAGGATCTTGAGCTCGTCGGCGGTGCCCTCTGCGACCAGACGGCCGTCGTTGAGGATCCCGATGCGGTCGCACAGACGCTCCGCCTCTGCGAGGTCGTGCGTGGTCAGCACGATGGTCGCGTCGTGGCTGTCGCGCAGCTCCTCGATGAAGGTCTGCACGTCCAGCTTCGAACGCGGATCGAGACCGGTCGTCGGCTCATCGAGCAGCAACAGCGTGGGACTCGTCAGGATGGACCTGGCGATGGCCACCTTCTGCTGCATGCCCCGGCTCATCTGCTCCAGGGGCCGCGACAGGCGCGACTCCTTGATGCCCAGCCGCGCCAGGATGGTGACCACATCGCGACCGGCGACGCCCGCATCCAGGCCGTAGAGCCGCGCCGCGTAGATGAGGTTCTCGAGCGGCGAGAGCTTCTTGAAGAAGGCGGCGTCCACGGAGACCCGGTTGATCATCCGCTTGACGGCCATCTCATCCCGCTCGATGTCCTTGCCGAAGACCTCGACGCGACCAGTGTCCAGGGTGAGCAGCGTGGAGACGAGACGGACCAGCGTGGACTTGCCGCCCCCGTTGGCCCCGAGGATGCCGTAGACCTCGCCGCGCTCGATGCGCAGCGAGAC
>JACCQX010000021.1 GCA_013813905.1 Chloroflexota bacterium | reverse complement strand
TCGACCATGTCGATGACGCGCGCCCCCACCGTGCCGGCCGCGCCTCGGACCAGGAGGACAGCCCCATGACCACCAGGGTCGGCATCAACGGCTTCGGTCGGATCGGTCGCCAATCGCTCAAGGCGCTCATCGAGCGTGCCCCGGACGTCGAGGTCGTGGCGGTCAACGACCTTGTCGACACCGCCACCAACGCGCTGCTCTTCAAGCACGACTCGACCTACGGTGCCTACGACGGCACCGTGGACCACACCGCTGACGCGATCATCGTGGACGGCCGCGAGATCCGCGTGCTCCAGGAGCGTGATCCCGCGGCGTTGCCCTGGGGCCACCTGGGGGTCGACATCGTGATCGAGTCGACCGGCCTCTTCACGGAGGCCGACAAGGCCCGTGCGCACCTGTCCGCCGGGGCGCGCAAGGTCGTCATCTCGGCCCCCGCCAAAGGCGAGGACGTGACCATCGTGTTGGGCGTCAACGAGGGCACCTACGATCCCGCCGCACACCACATCATCTCCAACGCCTCCTGCACCACGAACTGCCTGGCGCCCGCAGCCAAGGTCGTGCACGACCGCTGGACCATCGTGCGCGGCCTCATGAACACGATCCATTCGTACACCAACGACCAGCGCATCCTGGACGTGGCCCACAAGGATCCCCGTAGGGCGCGCTCGGCGGGACAGAACATCATCCCCACCACGACCGGTGCCGCCAAAGCTCTGGCCCTGGTCATCCCGGACCTCAAGGGCAAGTTCGACGGCTTCAGCCTGCGCGTGCCCACGCCCACCGTGAGCGTGGTGGACTTCACCGCGGAGCTGGAGCGGCCGGCCAGCGTGGAGGAGCTGAACGAGGCCTTCCGCACGGCAGCCGCCGGCCCCATGGAGGGCATCCTGGGCGTCTCGGACGATCCGCTCGTGTCGATGGACTTCAAGGGCGATAGCCGGTCGTCCATCATCGATGCCGACTCGACCATGTCATTGGGCGGTAACTTCGTGAAGGTCATCGCCTGGTACGACAACGAGTGGGGCTACAGCTGCCGCGTGGCGGACCTGGTGGCCTTCGTCGCGCAGCGGCTGGACAGCGGCCAGGCAGCCGGCGACCGATCACCCGACGGGCAGTCAGCCGACCAGGCAGCCGGCGAGCCGATCCAGGCCCTGGCCGGCGCCTGAGCGCCCATCTCGATGCAGAAGCTCACCGTCCGCGACGCGGATGTCTCCGGCAAGCGCGTCCTCCTGCGTGTCGACTTCAACGTGCCCATCGAGGATGGCAAGGTCAAGGATGACTCGCGTATCCGGGCCGCCATCCCGACCATCCGCCATCTCCTTCAGCAGAACGCCTCCATCATCCTGATGAGCCACCTGGGCCGGCCTAATGGCAAGGTCGTCGAATCGGCCCGGCTCCGCCCGGTCGCGGAGCGACTCAGTGGACTCCTCCGGATCCGGGTCCCGGTCACCGGCGATGCCCTGGGCATCGGCACCAGCGATGCCATCGGACGGCTGAAGCCGGGCCAGATGCTGATGCTGGAGAACCTGCGCTTCCATGCCGCGGAGGCGGCCAACGACCCGGAGTTCGCCAAGACGCTTGCCGCCTACGGCAACGTCTACGTCAACGACGCTTTCGGCGCGGCCCATCGCGCCCACGCCTCCACGGTGGGCGTGCCGAGCATCGTGCCGGGGTACGCCGGGCTGCTCATGGAGCGGGAGATCGTCAACCTCTCCAAGCTGCTCGAGTCGCCCGCACGACCCTTCGCGGCGGTCATCGGCGGGGCCAAGGTCTCCACCAAGCTGGCCGTGCTGGAAAGCCTCATGACCAAGGTCGATACCTTCCTCATCGGTGGCGGCATGGCCAACACCTTCCTGGTGGCCAGGGGCATGACCGTGGGCAAGAGCCTGCTGGAGAAGGATCGCGTCGAGGAGGCCGGCCGCGTGCTGGCGGCCGCGGAGAAGGCCGGCGTCGAGTTCCTCCTGCCCACCGATGTGGTCGTGGCCAAGGAGGTCACCCGTGGTGCCGAGCACAAGATCGTGCCCGCCCACAAGATCCCCAACAGTTGGTCGGTGGTCGACATCGGTCCGCAGACCCGGGAGTCGTTCGAGGCTGCCCTGGAGCCTGCCAGGACGGTCTTCTGGAACGGGCCGCTGGGCGTCTTCGAGGTGCCCACCTTCGGTGACGGAACTCGCCAGATGGCGCGCTACCTGGCTCGGCGGGCCGGGGCCGGCACGTCCGTGGTGGCCGGCGGTGGCGATTCCGTGGCGGCCATCGAGGAGCTCAGGCTCGGTCCCGACTTCACCCACATCTCGACGGGCGGGGGGGCCAGCCTGGAGTACCTGGAGGGCAAGGAGCTGCCGGGCATCGCCGTGCTGCTGGACCGTCCCGCCCCACCGCCCAAGGCGCCACGCAAGCGGGCCCCCGCCCGCAAGGAGCCGGCCGTCCGGTGACCAGCATCGAGCTCATCGACGCTCACGAGATCCTCGACTCGCGCGGCAACCCCACCATCGAGGTCGTGGTGGTGCTGGACTCCGGCGCCACGGGCCGTGCCGCTGTGCCCTCGGGCGCCTCGACCGGTGCACACGAGGCGGTGGAGTTGCGCGACGACGAGCCTGCACGCTACGGCGGCAAGGGCGTGCGTCGGGCCGTGGTCAACGTCCTCGAGGTCATCGGTCCCGCGCTGATGGACCAGGACGCCGCCGACCAGGCCGCCATCGACGAGCTGCTGATCGATCTGGACGGCACGCCCGACAAGGGTCGCCTGGGCGCCAACGCTATCCTGGGCGTCTCGCTGGCCTGCGCGCATGCCGCCGCGGCGGCCTACGGACTGCCGCTCTACCGCTACCTGGGCGGGGTGGCAGCCCGGACGCTACCGGTACCCATGTTCAACATCCTGAACGGCGGCAAGCACGCGGCAGACTCGACGGACTTCCAGGAGTTCATGGTGATGCCCGTGGGGGCCCCGTCCTGGAGCGAGGCGTTGCGCGCCGGTGCGGAGATATTCGCCGCCTTGCGCACCGAGCTGCACGGCGCCGGTCATTCCACGGGACAGGGCGACGAGGGTGGCTTCGCGCCGTCTCTGGCGTCCAACGAGGCGGCCATCGAGGTCGTGCTGCGAGCCATCGAGCGGGCTGGCTACCACCCCGGCGAGGACGTGGTCATCGCGCTCGACCCGGCCGTCACCGAGCTCGTCGATCTGGATGCGCCGGCCACGGGCGAGGGCGAGCTGACCTACCGGTTGGCCAAGGAGGGACGCACCCTGGTGACCTCCGAGCTGGTCGACTTCTGGGCTGACTGGATCGACCGTTATCCCATCCTCTCGCTGGAGGATGGCCTGGCCGAGGACGACTGGCTCGGCTGGCGCATGCTTACCGAGCGTGTGGGGGACCGCTGTCAACTGGTCGGCGATGATCTCTTCGTGACCAACCCGGAGCGGCTCGGCCGGGGCATCGCCGAAGGTGCCGGAAATGCGGTGCTGATCAAGCTGAACCAGATCGGCACGCTGAGCGAGACGCTGGACACCGTCGGCCTGGCGCAGCGCAACGGTTTCGGGGCGGTCATCAGCCACCGCAGCGGTGAGACGGAGGACACGACCATCGCGGACCTGGCCGTGGCTACCGGCACCGGTCAGATCAAGAGCGGCGCACCCTCTCGCTCGGAGCGGGTGGCGAAGTACAACCGCCTGCTGCGCATCGAGGCGGAGCTCGATCGCTTCGCCACCTACCCGGGACGAGCGGCCCTGGTCACCTCGCGGTGAGCGAACTTCCGGCTGCGACCACTGATCAGGCGCACCTCACGCCGGAGCTGATCGCCGAGCGGCAGGGGAACGGCCGCTTCCTCGATCGCGGGGCCGTCTTCGCCGGCTGGGTGGGGCTCGGCATGGGTCTGGTCATCGCCATCGCCTTCGAGCTCATCGTGGCCATCCAGCCGCTCGTCTTCCTGCTGGCGCTGCCGGCCGGCGCCATCATCGGGGCGTACGCCAACGTCCGATCCGAGCGCTGGCGACCGCGCGGCCGCGTGCTGGCCAACTCGGCCTACGCTGGCGTGGTCACGGGCATCGGCCTGGCCCTGCTCTACGTAGCCATCCGCCTGCTGTTTATCTACGCCGACAGCGGCTATCGAGTCGATACCCAAGGCGGTCAGTTGTCGTGCGTTCCGGGACCGGCCTGCACCTACGAGCGATACCTGGCAGCCGGCCGGGGGCCGGAGCTCACGGCCAGCGGCGTGACCGACGGGGCGTCGTTCGAAGCATTCGTCCTGAGCGAGCATCTCTCCGGCGGCCTGACGCTGCTCGCGCTTTCGGTCGGCGGTGCGCTGATCGCGGGCGGTCTGCGGGCGTCGCGCACGCCGCCCTTCCGTCAGGAGCGGAGTCGATCGACGAGTGGCTATGCGGTGAGCGACGCGGCAGACGCCTGAGCCCTTCGATCAGCTCTCGTCGTCCGCCGGCTTCGATCTGGCCGCGCTCGACCTGGTGCTGCTCGGCTTCGCCGCGCCAGCTTTGCTCGTGCTTGCTTTGGCTGCCGGCGCCTTCGTGGCGGCCTTCGTCGAACCCGCCTTGGCGGTCGTCTTCGTGGCAGGAGCCTTCGCTCGGGTGGTGGAAGTGGTCGCGGCAGGCGGTTCCTTCACGGCCGTGGCGGCGGCTGCGGCCTGCTCGCGACTGGAGCGGCTGAGCGCGGCGCGCGCCTTGCCGGCGGCGGTCTGCTCGCCCTTGGCCTTGGAGGCTCGGCCGGCCGCGATGCGCGCCTTGGCCTGCTTGGCGGCGGCGGTCTTGCCGGTCTGCCGCTGCGCCTTGGCGGGAGCAGCCAGCGCCTCACCGCCCAAGGCGGCGTTGATCTTCAGCATCAGGCGGCTCTTGCGGCGGTTCGCAGCGTTGGGGTGTATAGCGCCGACCTTGGCCGCTCGATCCAGGGCCGACAATGCCACCACGAGGGCCTCGCGTGTCGGCTCCGTCTCGCCCGTTTCGGCCGAGGTGAGTGCCTTGGCGACGTAGGTCTTGGCTGCTGTGCGGCGCGGCTGGAGCACCGCTCTCCGACTGGCTGCCTGACGGACGCGCTTGATCGCCTGCGGCGTGCGAGCGCCGGTCCAGGTGCGGGAAGAATGAGCCAAGTGGGATCCCCTCGGGTGGTGGTCAGGGTCAAACGGAGCGCCCAAGAGGCGCGACGAGTGATGGTATCAGAAGCTTCGGTCGAGAGAGATGAAAGAGCCCGGGCTCGGCGCCCGGGCTGACCGGTCCGACTCCTTCGCTATACTCCGGCGGCCCCATGGCCACCATCCCCCAGGCGCGCCTGCGCAACTTCTCCATCATCGCGCACGTAGATCACGGCAAGTCGACGCTGGCGGACCGGCTGCTGGAGCTGACCCACACCATCGACGCGCGCCAGATGACCAGCCAGGTCCTCGATTCGATGGACCTCGAGCGCGAGAAGGGCATCACCATCAAGGCTCGCGCGGTGCGCCTCGAGTACCTCGCTGCGGATGGGCTGACCTACGGCCTGAACCTCATCGACACCCCGGGTCACGTGGACTTCAGCTACGAGGTCAGCCGCTCCCTCCAGGCTTGCGAGGGCGCCCTGCTGGTGGTCGATGCCGCGCAGGGTATCGAGGCCCAGACGCTGGCCAACGTGCACCTGGCCCTGGCCCAGGACCTGGTCATCGTGCCCGTGATCAACAAGATCGACCTTCCCTCCGCGCAGCCCGAGCTGGTGATGGAGGAGCTGGAGAACGTGCTGGCCATCCCGCGCGAGGAGGTCATCCTCGTGTCGGCCAAGGAGGGCACCAACGTCGAGGCGGTGCTGGAGCAGATCGTGGCGCGCATCCCGGCGCCCAAGGGCGACCCCGACGGTCCGTTGCAGGGCCTCATCTTCGACTCCCACTACGACGTCTACAAGGGCGTGGTCGCCTACGTCCGGCTTGCCTCGGGCGTGCTCCACGAGCACGAGGACGTGCGACTGATGGCGTCGGGCGCGGAGGCGGAGATCCTGGAGCTGGGCGTCTTTCGGCCGCAGCTGGTGCCGGTGCCCGTGCTCGGTCCGGGCGACGTGGGCTACGTGGCGACCGGGCTCAAGAGCGTGCGCGACTGCCAGGTCGGCGACACGATGACCGCCGCCAAGCGTCCCGCAGCTGAGCCGTTGCCGGGCTACAAGAAGGCCAAGCCGCTGGTCTTCGCGGGCATCTACCCGTTGCGTGGCGAGGACTACGGGGAGCTGCGCGAGGCGCTCGACAAGCTGCACCTGAACGACGGCTCGGTCAGCTTTCAGCCGGAGTCATCCGTCGCGCTGGG
>JACCQX010000020.1 GCA_013813905.1 Chloroflexota bacterium | reverse complement strand
GGCCCTCCCGCCTGAGCGGGGCCCGGTCAGGGCGTGGTGTGGATCGGGGTCGGACGGCATTGACCGGGGCGCTGACCGGAGCGCCCATCGAGCACGAGGAGTCCCGAGCATAGCGGAGTCGGTGGATCTGCGCGTCGGCGGCGGGTCATGATGGGCTCGACGCTTGCCGCATCCGCGATCTGGCGATACGCGCGCGAGCCCGGGGCCTGGACGCTCATCAGGCCGATTCCGCCCGCAGCGGGCTAGAGCGCCCGCATCCGATTGTTCCTCGGCCCGTGCTCGACCTCGGCTAGCCCGAGCGCCTCCAGCAACGGCGGCAGGTACATGCCGATTCGGCCGCGCAGGCCCTTCTTCATGCCGTACCAGCCACCGACCGGGTTGCCCGGCGAGCGGCCCCAGGCCTCGACCGTGCCCTCGGCGGCTGGCTTCTGCTCGTCAGCGCTGCCGAGCGGCATCCATTCGCCATGCTCCTTGAGCATCGTGTGCAGGTCATCGATGGCGCGCAGGTGATAGCGCAACTGCGTCTTCCCGACCTGACAGACAAGAGCCGGCGGGTCGACAGCCTCATCGCGGTACATCTGGTAGTCCGAGCTCCCACTGGGTGTCTTGAGTAGCCACGGCTGCTCCCGTGTTCCCTGCCCCTTATCCTCCATCTCGACCTCCGATCCGTTTCGTCGCCCGCCTCCAGCGTCCCATGTTGTGTCCCGCCGTACAGGTATGTGCAATCTGCCGTTGATTTCGGCACCGGCCATGGCCATACTGCGGAAATGAAAAGACCCCTCCTGCTCGCGTCCATCATAGCCACCATCAGCCTGACGCTCGTGCCGGTCGGCGCGACGTTCGGTGGCTCGGGGTCGAATCCGCGTTTCCTTACCCTGCCCTTCCCCCAAACGGAGGACATGCGCATCCAGGACGGCTGGTGGCGCGGCGACATGGACCTCCACCGGGGCCTGGACTACATCAGGGGACGCGTCGACCGCCCCGCGACCTGGCAGAGCTTCCCCGTGATCGCGGCCGCTTCGGGCAAGGTCTGCGCCGGATCGGGCAGTGAGGACAGGACCTGCATCCAGGGCGTCGGGAAGCACGTGATGATCAGGCACCGGAAGGACGGACGCACGTACTACACGTACTACGGCCACCTGCGCAAGATCGCCCCGGAGATCCCCGTAGGCACGGACGCGTACGAGACCAAGGTGAAGCGCGGTCAGATCATCGGCTGGGCGGGCAAGACGGGCAACCCGGGCACGGCGACCCACCTGCACTTCGAGATACTGACCGGCCCCGGCCAGTGGCTCGACCCCTACGACATCTACGGCTATGCCGCCGCTTACCCGGCTCCGGCCGATCCTCGGGACAGGGCTTGCGGGCCCGACCACTTCTGGCGCGAGTGTCCACCCGCCCCGTACGTGCCGGTAGAGGACGAGCCGCCACCGGAAGGAGACGGTCCGTCGAGGGTGGGGGTGGGGGATGCCTCGACACTCGCGATCCGTGCCGACGCGGCGCTCCGACTCACCATGGGCCGACGGCGGACTCCCCGACGAGCCTGAGACCACAAGCAAGGAGGTCTGTGATGGGCGACAAGACACCGAAGCGACCACCTAAACCGAAGAAGCCCAAGAAGCCCGACGGCTGAGGCACCCCTCCACGTAGCTCAGAAGCTGCCGAAGCCTACGGTCCCGGATCGCGGGCCGGCTCGGCGTGAGGCGCGGGCCACGGCTTGGCCATCTCATCCGACCACCACAAGACGGCCCGGGGGAAGGTCGCCATGACCGCCATCAAGATTCTCGTCACGGTGCTGGGCGAGATGCGCAAGGAGCTGCGGCAGATCCTGCGACGCCCCGTGTCGCTCTTCGGCCTCGTGGCGGGGCCCTTCCTGGTGATGGGCCTCTTCGGGATCGGTTTCATCGGCTCCGCCCGGCCCCTCGACGCGATCCTGGTCATATCGGAGGGGCTCCCCGTGCCACGGGACGCGGTGTACTACGAGCGCCTGAGTGGCGGCGGGCTGCGAGTCCTGGAAGTCACCTCGGAGCGGGAGCCAGCGCTGGCGCGCCTGGAGCGGGGCGAGACGGACCTCGTCGTGGTGGCACCGGCCGAGCCACGGGAGCGCTTCCTGGACAACGAGCGAAGCGTCATCCAGGTCTGGTACCGACAGGTCGATCCGACACTCGCCGCGTACGCTGAGCTGGCTGCGGCGCGCCTTGCTGACCAGGTGAACCGCGAGGTCCTCCGGCGCGCCATCGACGAGGGCTACCAGTACATCATCGATACGGAACGCGGTGAGATCGTGCGGCTCTCGCCGGAAGTGGTCGCTCAGCCCGTGGCCGTGGTCACCGGGAACACGGCTCCGACGTCGCCGGGCGTGGTGCGGTTCTTCGGGCCGGCCGTCCTGGCGCTGATCGTCCAGCACCTGGCCCTGATGCTCGGCGCTCTGTCGCTCGTCGGCGAGCGCAGGCGGGGGTTCATGGAGCTCCTCCGGGTCTCACCAGCCTCGATCCTGGAGTTCGTCATGGGCAAGGTCCTGGCCTTCACGCTGATGACCGCAGCCATCGGGGCCGTGCTGACCTGGCTGCTGGTCGAGATAGTGGGCGTGCCATTCCTTGGTGATTGGCCGCTGTACGCGGCCATCATGGGCGCGCTGATCCTGGCCTCGCTCGCCTCGGGACTGCTCATCGGCTCCATCGCCGACTCCGATCTCCAGGCCGTCAACATCGCCTTGCTTACGCTTCTTCTGGCGGTCTTCTTCGGTGGGTTCGTGGTGCCCGTCCACGCGTTCGCGCCGGGCGTCCAGCTTATGGCCGAGGTCCTCCCGGCACGGAACGCCGCCCTGACCCTTCAGGAAGTGATGCTCTACGGGGAGACCGCCCAGTCGTGGCGCCTGGTGACGCTCGCGGCCGTGGGGATCGTGTTCCTGCTCCTTACGCTCATCGTGCTCAGCCGCCGTCAGCGCGCGAGCTCGTAGCTGCGTTGCCCGAGAGGCGTCGAAGCACTCCGACATCTCCGTCTGGACGGCGACCATCTGGACGGCGACCATCGCCTGGCGATCGTCACGGTCAACCCCGACCGTCGAGGTAAGCGAGGACCGCCAGGATCCGGCGGTTGTCATTGGGGTGCTCTTCGAGCGCCAGCTTGGAGAAGATCGTCGCCACCTGAGCCTCGACGGCGAGGCGCTCCTGCGTGGAGCGGCCCCGGACGACTTCATCGACCACCGCCGGGTCGATGGCGGAACCACCAGCCGCAACGCGACGCGCCGATGCAAGCAGCTCTGTCGCGTCCGCCACCCGGTCCTTGAGAAGGTAGCCCACACCACCCGAGCCGCCCGCCAGCAGCATCATCGCGTACTCCGGCTCCAGGAACAGCGAGAGCACGAGGACCCCGACCCGACCCCGATGCACAGCCCGTATGCGGACGGCCGCCTGGAGGCCGGCGGTGTCCGACGGCGGCATCCGTATGTCGACCACAGCGAGGTCCGGCACCAGCTCGTCGACGAGGGCGAGAAGCTCGTCCGCCGTCCGGGCCTGTCCCGCGATCGTCTCGCCTCCGGCGGTCAGGATGCGCACGAGGCCTTCCCGGATGACGGCTGAATCATCGGCCACGATCACTCGCACGGCAGCCAGACCTCCAGCTTCGTTCCATGGCCGGGAGGACTGTCGAGACGAAAGCGCCCATC
>JACCQX010000002.1 GCA_013813905.1 Chloroflexota bacterium | reverse complement strand
TGCCGCCGCCGGACATGGCCCCCGATTCGACGGCCGACGATGCAGGCGATGCCGGAACGACCGGAAGCGGCGGCAGCCCCGAGAAGGACCCCAGCGATTGGGTCACCGGCGACGAGGCGATGACCGGACCGCAACGCTCGTACCTGGCAACGCTTTCCCGTGAGGCCGGCGAGGAGTTCGATGCGTCGCTGACCAAGGCGCAGGCCTCCGAGCGCATCGATGAGCTCCAGACCCGCACTGGCCGAGGGCAGGGCTCCTGACGGTGAGGGTGGCCGTCGGTGCTGGGCGTCAGCTGGGGGTGTCGCGCTCGTAGACCGACGGATCGACCGGCGTGGGCAGCCGCTCGCCGCGAAGACCGGCCAGCAGGTTCGCGGCGGCCATCTCCGCCATGCGGTCACGTGTCGCCTCAGAGGCGGAGGCGATGTGCGGCACGACCAGGCAGTTGGGCAGAGTGACCAGCGGATGATCGGCGCGCAGCGGCTCCGGGTCCGTGACATCCAACCCCGCCCCGAATAGATGCCCTGACTTCAGCGCGTCGTGCAGAGCGTCGTGGTCGATGACGGGACCGCGGCTCGTGTTGACGACGACCGCGCCCGGCTTCATGCGCGCGAAGGCGGCCGCATCCAGCAGGTGATGGGTCTCCGGCGAGAGGTTCGTGTGTAGTGACACGAAGTCGCTCTCCGCAAGCAGCTCATCCATCGCCACCGATTCGGCTCCCAACGCCGCCTCTTCTTCCGACGTGGCGGGGTGTACGTCGTAATACAGGACGCGCATGCCGAAGCCCCGCGCCCGTTTCGCCATCTCGCGGCCGATCCGCCCGAAGCCGACGATGCCCAGTGTGGCGCCGTTGATGTCCCGCCCCAGAAGGAGTAGCGGACCCCAGGTCTGCCACCGGTCGGCGCGCACGTAGTCGTACGCCTCGGGCAGTCGGCGAGCGACCGCCATGAGCAGCGCGAAGGCCAGATCGGCGGTGGTCTCAGTGAGCACGCCGGGCGTGTTACCCACGGGGATGCCCCGCCGGGTACAGGCCGGCACATCGATGTTGTCGAAGCCCACCGCGAAGTTGCTCACGACCTTGAGCTGAGGACCGGCGGCGTCAAGCAGCTCGTCGTCGACCCGGTCGGTGAGAAGTGAGAGCAGCCCATCTACGCCGGCTACGCGACGGAGCAGCTCCTCGCGCGGTGGCGGCAGCTCGTCCTGCCAGAGGTCGGCCTCCGTCTGCGCCAGGACGAGGCGCAGGCCGGCCTCCGGGATGCGCCGTGTGACGAGGACGCGGGGGCGGTCCGTCACGCCCGTGTTCGCGGACGGCACGGGCGACGATCAGCCACGCGGCGTCGCAGCAGCTATCGACACGCGGCCGCCGGCCACCACCTGCGCGATGCGCTCCAGCGCCCGGCCGATGTTCTCCCGCGAGTTGGCGTAGCTGACACGCAGATGATCACGCCCGACCTGACCGAAAGCCGTCCCGGCCAGGCAGGCCACGCCAGCCTCGCTGAGCAGTCGGTCGGCCATCTGCGGACCGGTCATGCCCGTGCCCGAGACGTTGGGAAACACGTAGAACGCGCCGTGTGGCTTGAGGCAGCGGATGCCCGGGATGGCGTCGAGCCCGTGGACGATCAGCTCGCGGCGCGCGCGGAACTCCTCGACCATCGCCTCCACGTCGTCCTGGGGACCGGTCAATGCCTCCACGGCGGCCAGCTGGGAGTGACTGCTGGTGCAGCTCACGCTGTTGATGATGAGGCGGCTGAAGACGGGCAACAGCTCTGAGGGCAGGATCGCGTAGCCCAGCCGCCAGCCGGTCATGGCCCACGTCTTGGAGAAGCCGTCCAACACGATCGTCCGCTCGGCCATGCCGGGCAGGGCGGCGATGGAGTGGTGCTCACCCTCGTAGAGGATGCGGCTGTAGATCTCGTCGGCCAGCACCGTGATATCGCGCTCGATGGCGAGCTCCGCGATGGCTGCGAGGTCGCTCTCCGTGACCACGGACCCGGTCGGGTTGTGCGGCGAGTTGAAGATGATCAGCCGTGTGCGATCCGTCACCAGCGAGCGCAGCTCCTGCACATCCATGCGGAACTCGTTCTCCTCGCGCAGCGGGATGGGCACGGGCGTGGCACCCACGAAACGCGTCATGGACTCGTAGATGGGAAAGCCTGGGTCGGGGTAGATGACCTCGTCGCCCGGCTGGGCCAGCGCGAGGAGCGCGTAGAACATGATGGGCTTCGCGCCGGGCGTGACGACCACGCTGTCCGGGTCCACCGTGAAGCGCTTCCGCGCTGTGGCGTCGACGGCGATGGCGTCCCGCAGGGCGGGCAGACCGAGCGGCGGTCCGTAGTGCGTCCAGCCATCGTCGAGCGCGCGCTTGGCCGCCGCGCGGATGTTGGCCGGAGTGTCGAAGTCGGGCTCCCCGATCTCCAGGTGGATGACGTCGCGTCCGGTCGCTTCCAGCGCCCGGGCCCGAGCGGCCGCCTCGAAGGCGGTCTCTGTCCCGATGTCCTGCACCCGCTCGGCCAGCCTCACGCGGGCATGCTAACAAGGACGCCGGCCGGCCGACGGGGAACATGGCGGCCGTGCGAGAATCGCGAGGTGGCCCGCTATTACGCGCTTGATGCTGCCAACGCTCGGCTCGGCGAGCTGCGGCCCTTGCTGGAGCGCCTGCGCCAGGACCGGGACGCCGTGGCGGAAGCGCAGCGGGATCTCAGCCGCTTCCGGGAGTCCAACGGCAGCGAAGATCACGCGCACGAGCTCCAGGACCGTCAGGTCCAGATCCGGGAGGTGGTGAAGCGCATGCAGCAGACCGTCGCGCGCATCGACTCGTGGGGCATCACGCTGCGCGACATCAGCTCCGGCCTGATCGACTTTCCCGCCCTGGCAGCCGGACGACCGATCTGGCTCTGCTGGCGGCTCGGCGAGGGCGATATCTCTTGGTGGCACGAGATCAACGACGGCTTCGGTGGTCGCCGCGTCCTGGCAGACCTGGAATAGAGGAGCGACCGTGAGCCAGCCTGCACCCATCGCCTCGGTGGATGTCTCCACCGCAGCAGCACGACTCCAGGGCTCCGACGCGCCACGCCCGTTGCTGGTGGATGTCCGGGAGCGCGACGAGTTCGCGGCGGTCCGCGTGGAGGGGGCCGTGCTCGTGCCACTGAGCTCGTTCGCTGACACATACGAGCAGTTGCCGCGCGACCGACCGCTGCTGATGATGTGCGCGGCCGGCAGACGCAGCCTTGCCGCCGCGGATCACCTCTCGCGTCACGGCTTCAGCGACGTCACCAACGTCGGCGGCGGCATCACCGCCTGGCGCGCCGCGGGACTGCCCGTGCGCAGCGGCCTTCCGGAGACCGGCGAAGGCGACCTACCGGCCGGCTGACAAGGCGCTGACGCTGGCAGTGACGTCCCGGGATGGGAACCTCGTACGGCTCCTGGCGGGATCCTCGGCGGATGAGCGGCGGCCCCCCAGCCAGCCGGGTCCCGAGCGCGAGTGGTACCTCCCTGCCCATGCCAGGCAGCCGGGCGCCACGCGCGAGCGGATGTCCGCGCAGGTCGCCGCTGGCGCGGATGTCCTCCTGGCCCACACCTTCCTGACGCATCGGCGAGCCCTAAGGCGCGTCGGCGAGGCGCGGCGTGCCCGCGAGCTGACGCAGTCCGCGGTCGCCCTGGCGCGCGAGGCGGCGGAACAGGGCCGCGACCGCCGCGATCCGGACCTCCCTTGGGCGAAGCAGCCCGTGTCGGTCGTCGGAGCGCTGCCCCTGCTGGGTGACGATCCGGGCAGCGGGCAGCTGGGGCCTCTCGATGTGGCCATCGCCAGGGACCTGCACGACCATGCGGGACTGCTCGCCGACGCCGGCGTGGATCTCATCATCGTGGAGGGTCCGCGGACCTTGGCCGAGACGGCCGCCGGTGTCAGGGCCGGGCGATCGATGGGCATCGAGACATGGGCGGTCGTCGACCACCACGGGCTGCCCGCTGACCCGGAGGACCTGGGCGCACCGGACGCCATCCTGCTCACGCAGGCCACGGCCGCCACGGCCGCCACCGCGGCAGACGGCTCGGGCCTGCCCGCGTCATGGAGCGGGCCGCATGGCGTGCTGGTCGACATGCTGTTCGATGGCCTGGCCGAGGGCTACGGTCCCGCGCTGCGCGACCTCATCGCGGCGGGCGCCAGCGTGCTCGGCATCGGTGATGGGGCTACGCCCGATCGGCTGGCCATCGTGCGGGCGGCCATCGACGACCACGAGCGGGCGCACGCCAGGGAGCACGACACCGAGGCCTCGAGCTGGCTCGACTGGGTCGCGCGGGGAGCCGCTATGGCGCCGCCCGGCACAGCAGTCTGGCTTGCCGAGCGACCGCCTCCGACGCTCACACCCGGCCGAGACTGGACGGTCGCGCCACCTGGTGAGATATGGCTGATGCCCGCCGGGCGGTACCGTCTGGTCGTAGCCGAGACGTTCGAGCCTGCATTCGAGCAGCTCGCGCTCCGGCTGGAGCTGGGTGGCGTCCTCGTAGCGACGTCGGATCGGTCCGTCCCTCTGCCCGATGAGCTACAGCTTCTTGACCTCCGCGATGCCGGCACTCAGCACTGGCTGATCGCCCGACGGCGATGATGCCGGACGGCGGTGATGGCCCTGGGCGCCTTTGCAAAGCTGCCGTAACGCGGATCCTTCCAGCAGGGTCGCGACAGAGGGGCATCGACTGCCAGGCTCGGAGGTGACCCAGACTGCTCCCAGGAGAGATCGATGTCCGAGCGTACTGAGCCACGAACGCCTTTCGAGCCCGATGAGATCGACCAGACCCTCAGCGATGCTGCGCCGGATTCGTCGTTCGACGCCGCCGCCCAGCAGGACTTCGCCGTGCGCAACGTGGCCATGTCCAACACGCTGACCGCCGGTGCAGCCGCCGCTCCCGCGGCCGGTGCCGTGATCGGATCGGGCGGCAACCTGGGCCTGGATCCGACCACGGACGAAGAGGACCTACAGGCCGAGGGCAAGCCCGCCGAACCGTAGGCAACGCTGCATCAAGGCGAGGCATCCCCCGGCGATCCGGCTTCACCAGGCGTCCGGCCGGGTGGCACGCCGTGATGAACCTCGAAACCCGAGTCGTTGCGCAGGATCTCGCACTCGCGGCCTCGAACGAGGAGGTCTAGGGAACCGCGACCTGCCCGCAGCCGCGTCAAAGTGAGTTCCGGTATCCACTCGGGCAGCGCAGGCGCCACGTATAGCCGCGAACCACTCGCGTCGGAGTGCGCGTGGATGCCGCACAGAACGGCCACGAGCCGAAATACGGATGCCGCGGCCCATGCCTGGGGAACGTTGGCCCCGAGATACTGGACCGGGAAGGCACCCTCGTCGCGAGGCAGGCCCGAGAACAGCTCCGGCAGGCGGTGTGCCACGAAGTGCGAGGCGGCGTCGAAGATGGCCGATGCTACCTGCGCGGCTTCGCGCTCATAGCCATAGCGCCGGAAGCCGCCCGCGATGATGGCGTTGTCATGCGGCCAGACCGATCCGGTGTGATAGCTGAAGGGGTTGTAGGCGGGATGATCAGAGGAGAGCGTGCGGATGCCCCAACCTGACCACATGTCTTCGCGGAGGAGTCGCTCGACCACCCTTCCTGCACGTTCGGGCGGCACGATGCCCGAACCGAGCAGATGGCCCGCGTTGGATGCTACCGTCCGGATGGGCATCTTCCGTCCGTCGAGCCCGAGATAGTAGGTGCCCTCCTCCTCCCACCACAGCATGTCGTTGACCTGGTCGTAGAGCACCCGAGCCGCCTCCCGGAGCCGCGCTGCGTCCTCATCTCGTCCCAGCAGCTGATAGAGGTCGGCCAGCCGCCGCTTGGCATCGTAGGCATAGCCCTGGAGCTCCACCAATGCGATCGGCAGCGGAGCGAGTGTCCCGTCGGCGGCCGGGATGGCGTCCCCCGCGTCCTTCCAGCCCTGGTTGTAGTAGCCGCGCGACGACCGAGTCCCGTATTCCTGGAAGCCGTCGCCGTCGCGGTCCCCAGAAGAACCGATCCACTCGCTGGCGGCCTCGGCATTGGCCAGGTAGCGCTGCACGAGCGAACGGTCGCCGGTCCACTGGTAGAGGTAGGACAAGAGCACGACGAACAGGCTCGTGGCGTCGTGGGTGCCGTAGTA
>JACCQX010000033.1 GCA_013813905.1 Chloroflexota bacterium | reverse complement strand
GGTCGTCCCATCCACTTCGTGCTGCGCAATGAGGACCCCATCGACCATGAATGGATCGTGGGAGACGAAGCGGTCCACGCCGCGCATCGGAACGGCACGGAGCCGGCCCACGGCGAGCGGCCCACGGAACTGAGCGTGCCGGCCCTGAGCCTCGTGCGCACAACGGTCACCTTCGATGAGCCCGGTCGGTACCGGTTCGTGTGCCACCTGCCCGGGCATGAGGCATACGGCATGGAGGGCACTGTCATCGTGACCGGGAGCTGAGCGGCGGCGTAACATCGGGGCATGTGCCGATCGATCAAGACCCTGCATCGTTCCGAGGCCCCGCCCACCGAGGAGGAGATCCGCGCCGCGGCCCTTCAGTTCGTGCGTAAGGTCAGCGGCTATCGCACTCCCGCGCGGCGCAACGAGGCCGTCTTCGGGGCCGCCGTGGACGAGATCAGCCAGGCCTCGCGCCGGCTGCTGGAGACCCTCGCTCCTCGCGTCTCGCGTGAGCCCACCCCTTCGGACACCCCTCGATAAGCATCGCTCAACCCTGGAGCACGCCCAGGATGGCCTGCGCGATGGCCGCCAGAACCACCACCGCGAGCACGATGAGCGCCACGAGCACGGCCAGGATGACCCCGAAGAAGAGCCATGAGCCGCGCGTGCTGCTGGTCGGGTCCAGCGCATGCCGCTCGAACAGGCGCAGGTTGCGGGTGTTCGACTTGTAGAAGAAGTCGAAGGCATCGCCGGCCAGGGGCACGACCCCGACGACCACATTGAGCAGCACGTTGAAGGCCATCTGCGCGATGACGACCCGGGGAAGTCGGGTCTGGATCGCGCGCAGGACGATATACGAACCGGCCGCAGCTCCCACCAGATCGCCCACCACCGGCACCAACCCGATCAGCGGCCCGAGACCGAATCGGTGTCGTTTGCCGGGCACCGCGAAGGTCTCGTCCAGGAGCCAGGCCATGGCCGCCACGTGACGGCGCGTCGCGTCAACCTTGGCCCGATGACCGGCTTCGCCTCCCGCCTGGCCGCCGCCAGGGCGGCCGCCCCCGCCCGTTGCTCCTCGCCGCGCCGTCATCGCTCCCTGAGCACCGCCTGGGCAGCCGCCAGGCGAGCGACCGGCACACGGAACGGGGAACAGGAGACGTAGTCGAGGCCGATCTCGTGGCAGAAGGCGATGGAGGCCGGATCGCCGCCGTGCTCGCCGCAGATGCCGATCTCCAGTCCCGGCCGAGCAGCGCGACCCTTCTCCACGGCGGTCCGCATGAGCTGGCCCACACCCGTCACGTCGAGCGTCTGGAAGGGGTTGGAGGGCAGGATGCCGCGTTCCACGTAGGCCAGCAGGAAGCCACCCTCCGCGTCGTCGCGGCTATAGCCGAAGGCCATCTGCGTGAGGTCGTTGGTGCCGAAGGAGAAGAACTCAGCGTGCGGGGCGATCTCATCGGCCGTCAGCGCCCCGCGGGGGACCTCGATCATGGTGCCGAACTTGTAATCGACCTCCACTCCGGCCGCCTCCTGGACCTGCTTGGCCTCCGCCTCCAGCAGCTCGCGAGTGACCGCCAGCTCGTTAACGTGGCCGACCAGCGGGATCATGATCTCCGCGTGGGGATCGCCACCATCCCGGCGGACGGTGATGGCTGCGTTGAGGATCGCGCGCGTCTGGATCTTCACGAAGTCGGGGATCATCAGGCCGAGACGGCAACCGCGCAGGCCCAACATGGGGTTCTGTTCGCGCAGACTCTCCACCGCGCGCAAAAGCTCCCGGGCTTCGGCGAACCCTTGATCGTCGGCGGGTGTCCCGGTGGCCTCGTGACGGGTCACCTCCGCCACCAGCTCGGCGTGGTTGGGCAGGAACTCATGGAGGGGCGGGTCGATGAGCCGGACGACCACCGGCAGGCCGCTCATGGCGGACAGGATCCCCTCGAAGTCACCCTGCTGGAGCGCTTCCAGCTTGGCCATGGCGGCATCGAAGCGCTCTACGGCGCCCTGATCGTCCGCGCTCAGTTCCTCCCCCGCCCCGCGGCGTTCCTTGGCCCGGGTGGCCTGGAAGGCGACCAGGATCGCGTCACGCACGATGTCCAGCCGCTCGCCCTCGCGGAACATGTGCTCCGTGCGGCACAGACCGATGCCCTGCGCACCGTATCCCCGCGCCTGGGCGGCCTCCTCCGGCTTGTCCGCGTTGGTCCACACCTGGAGCCGCCGGATCTTGTCCGCCCAGTCCAGGACCTGCTGGAGCTCCGGTTGATCCTCGAAGCGTGCCGCGACCGTGGGCAGCGCGCCCAGGTACACCTCGCCGGTCGAGCCGTCGACGCTGATCCAGTCACCCTCGGCGAACGACTGGCCCTCGGCCGTGGCGGTTCGCCTGGCATAGTCGATGACCAGCGCGGAGACACCCGCCACGCAGGGCTTGCCGATCTGGCGCGCCACCACCGCGGCGTGGGAGGTGGCGCCGCCGCGAGCCGTGAGGATGCCCTGCGCGGCGGCCATGCCGTGGAAATCGTCCGGCGAGGTCTCGATGCGGACGAGCACGACGTCCTCACCGGCCGCGGCCTGCTCTGCGGCGCGATCCGCGTTGAAGACGGCCTTGCCCACGGCCGCACCGGGCGACGCGTTCAGGCCCCGCGCGATGCGCGCGGCGGCGGCCAGCGCCGTCGGGTCGAACTGGTCGCGTAGCAGCTGGTCGACCTGGTCCGGCTCGATGCGGGCGAGTGCCTCGCGCTCGGACAGGATGCCCGCCTCGACCATGTCGACCGCGATGCGCACGGCGGCTGCGGCAGTGCGCTTGGCGGAACGAGTCTGGAGCATGTAGAGGCGGCCGCGCTCGATGGTGAACTCCAGGTCCTGCACGTCGCGGTAGTGGATCTCGAGCCGCTGGGCGATGCGCCCGAACTCGGCATAGGCCTCGGGCAGCTCCTCGCGCATGCGGCTGATGGGATTGGGCGTGCGGATGCCCGCCACCACGTCCTCGCCCTGGGCGTTGGTAAGGTACTCGCCGTAGAGCACCTTCTCACCGGTGTTGGGGTCGCGCGTGAAGGCCACGCCGGTGCCCGAGTCGTCGCCCATGTTGCCGAACACCATGGTCATCAC
>JACCQX010000146.1 GCA_013813905.1 Chloroflexota bacterium | reverse complement strand
TGGTTCTGGCTCGACATGGAGGGCTCCGACTACACGGAGGCCACGCTGGCCCTCTACGAGCGCCTCAAGCTCGACCACGAACGAGTCGGGATCGCCCTTCAGGCCTATCTCAAACGCACCGCCGCGGACGTCCAGCGCATCCTGCCGCTGCGCCCCTGCGTGCGCCTGGTGAAGGGCGCCTACGACGAGCCGGCCACCATCGCCTACCGCGCCAAGTCGGCGGTCGACGGCAACTTTCAGGCCCTCGCGGTCGTGCTCGCCGAGGCCGCACGTGACGGCAGGGCGCGCCTCGCGCTGGGCACCCACGACAGCGCCCTCATCGAGCGCATCACGCTCATGGCGGAGGCGGCCGGCGCACCACGCAGCGCGTTGGAGGTGCACATGCTCTACGGCATCCGCCGCGACGGATTGGTCCGCCTGGCCGCGGCCGGGCATCCCGCCTACAGCCTGGTGGCGTATGGCGCCTCATGGTACGCGTGGTACATGCGGCGCCTCGCCGAGCGACCGGCCAACGTCGTCTTCGCACTGCGTCAGCTCCTGCCCTGAGTCGAGTCGCGCCGCCCTGCTATGGTCCGGCGCGTGGAACTCCGGAGCGAGTGGCTCGGTCGGGTCGGGTATCGGGACGCTTGGCAGCGACAGCACGAGCTGGTGGTCGCTCGGGCAGAGGGGCGCATCGGCGATCAGCTGCTCCTCCTGGAGCACGATCGAGTGCTGACGCTGGGCCGTCACGCGGACGCCGGGCACGTGCGGCTCAGCGAGACGGGACTCATAGCACGTGGCATAGAGCTGATCCGCGTCGAGCGCGGCGGTGAGGTCACCTACCACGGGCCCGGCCAGCTGGTCGCCTATCCCATCGTCCGTCTGGCAGATCGCGGGCTGCTCCTGCGGCCGTTCGTTCGAGCGCTGGAGATGGCCATGGTCGATACGGCGGCCCGCTACGGCCTGGAGGCGACACGTCGGGACGGCTTCCCCGGCTGCTGGAGTGGCATGGCTGGCGCGCACCCGCGCAAGCTCGGCTCCCTGGGTCTCCGGATCGAGCGGGGCGTCAGCTACCACGGCATCGCCCTGAACGTCTCGACGGAGCTGGACGACTTCGAGCTGATCGATCCGTGCGGGCTCTCGGACATCGAGGTGACGTCGATCGCGCGCGAGCGAGGCTGGGCCGATGCGGCGGGTCGACCCTCCACGGAGAGCGTGGCGGAGGCGGCCGGTCGTTTCGACGAGGCGCTCAGGGAACGCCTGGCGGAGGCGGCAAGCGAGAGCGCCCGCCTTGCGAGCGTTCGCTCGACGGTGGGTGCCGGAGCGGCGTAGCGAGCCGCCGGCGAAGTGCCGAAGCGCTTCCCTTCGGAGCGGTACATGCCCCATGTCGGAGCGGCACGGCCTGCCTGCTATGGTGCGTCGATGGCGGGCGGACTCTTCGAACTCCGCAAGGATGCGATCACCGGTTGGTGGGTGGCCGTGGTGGTCGATCGCGAGTTCGAGCGCCAGCGCTTCCAGGTGGCCGCGGAGCCGGTGGCTGTCCCGGACGCTGCCTGTCAGAACTGCGCGCAGCCCTCGGGGAACGGCGTCCGGGTACGCGTCCTCAAGCCGCAGGCCTTCAGCGTGGCCGGCACGGAGCGCGAGGCTCGCGAGTCGGGCCAGGACGAGCGTGGTCCTGGTCTCGGCCTGCTGGGTGACTGCGGCTCGTGGCAGACCATCGTCGCCCCGCCGGGACACCACGGGTCGCTGGTCGACGAGTCCGCGGCGATCGTCACGGAGATGCTGGCGCGCGCGCGTGACGCCGTGGCCGCCGCCCGTAGAGGCGGCGACACCGACTACCTCCAGGTCGTGCAGAACTGGGGCGCGCAAGCGGGTTCCCGAACGGACCACCTATGTCTCGACTTCTACGACCTGCCCCAGATACCCCATCGCATCGGCGAGGAGTTGGGCGGCGCGGCGCGTTACCTGATCCGCGAGGGCGTGTGCCCCTACTGCCGCCTGGTACGCGACGAGGTGGCCAACCGCGAGCGGGTGGTCTGGGAGGATGCCGCGTCGGTCTGCTTCGCGCCGTATGCCTCTCGCTCACCGTTCGAGCTGTGGGTCGTGCCACGCCACCATGACGCAGACTTCGGGCGCGCCACGGACGAGCAGCTGACGAGCGCGGCAGAGACGCTCCAAAAGGTGCTACGGCTGCTCTCGGTCCTGGACGGGCCGCCCTACAACCTGGTGCTGCACACCGCGCCACTGCGCGAACGGGTCGATGAGACGTATCACTGGCACTGGGAGATCCACCCACGCCTACGCCAGATCGCCGGCCTGGAGCTGGGCACGGGCCTGCCGGTCAACCCGGTCAGCCCGGAGGAAGCCGTGGAGGAGCTGCTGGCCGCAACCCGAGGCGGTGCTACACACGACACTCCGCCCTCGGTGGACACGCGGCTCATCGCCGATGGCACCCTGGCAGTCCCGGTAGGCGCGCGCGGCTGGGACGAGTTCCCACGGGAAGGCACTCGATGACGTCCTGGTCGAGCGGCTGCCCCTCGTGTCGGAGTGCGCCGCAGCCCGCGGACGGCGCGCCGCAGCCCGCGGTGGCGCACGGCGGCGTCACAGGCGGGCGCGCTCGTGCGTCACAGGCAGGCAGAGGGCGCTCGCACCCAGGCGACGCGATCGGTCAGAGTCTTGCGGCCGTGAGGCGATGACGGACCGGGCAGGCGCCCGAGCGTGCGTCGAAGAGCTCTACGCGGAACACCATGCCGAGATCTACAGCTACCTGTGCCGGATGCTGCGCGACGACGAGCTGGCGGCCGATCTCACCCAGGAGACGTTCGTGAAGGCCTTTCGTGCCTACGACACGCTGCTGGATCCAGCGAGGGCACGTCCCTGGCTCTACCAGATCGCCGGGCGCACCGCACTCGACGAGCTGCGCCGCCGGCGCCTGGTGCGGTTCGTGCCCTGGACCGGTGAGTCGCGCGGCACCGACTCGTCCGCCGAGGAAGTCGCGCTGCGAGGCCGGCTGACCGGTGAGATGGAGCGCGCCTTGGCCGCGCTTCCCGAACGCCAGAGGATGGCGCTGCTTCTGGCGGAGGTCCACGACCTGACGGGCCTGGAACTGGCCGAGGCGCTGGGGGTCTCGCACGTGGCCGCACGAGCCGTGCTCACCCGAGCGCGCGAGGCCTTGCGACAGGCACTGACCGTAGAGCGGGCGCGGACGGCCGTCGCTGAAGCCGAGCGGACGCTGCGTGGGGCCCCCGCCGTGTCCCGACCAAGCACGCTGTCCTGGAGGCGCCCGGGCAACCACCGCGAGGAGCGCGACGATCGGGAGGATCGCGGTTGAGGCCCGCGGTCGACCCGCACCTTCCCTTCCGCCGGCTGCTGGCCGAGCGACTCGACGGCGTGCTGACTCACGAGGATACCGTCCGACTTCGCGCACACCTGGCCACCTGTCCCCGCTGCCGCATGGCCGAACGGGCGTATCTGCGTGACCGGCAGCTGCTGCGGCGCCTGACGCCTCGACCGCCGCCGCGGGACCTGTGGGTCAAGACGGCCGCTGCGCTGGACCGCGAGATCGCGCGGTGGGCGCGGCACGCTGGTCAACCGCCGCACGGTGCTCGGACGCAACGCGGTCGTCGGGCGCGCCGGTCCGAGTCCCCGGTCCTCATGCTGTCGGCGCTCGCCAGCTTCGTGCTGGGAGTCGCCGTGGTGGGCACACAGCTGCGGCCCTCCAGCCGGATGGAGCCACCCGACGGGCCGGCGGCGGTCTTGCCCACGCCCTTCGACGTGCCCACGCAGGCCCTGGCTTTCGTGGAGCTCACCGACGAGGGCCTGGCCATCTACCAGACGACCGTGGACCGTGCCTGCCCGCCGGTGGCCATCGACTGCGCCGAAGCTTCGACCACCCGGCGGCGCGTGGTCGCGGCGCCCGGGGAGCTCACCGCGGTCGATCTGGATCTGCACGAGGCCAACGGCCATCTTGCGCTGCTGACCAGCGATGACCTGGGCAACGACACGGTCTCGGTGGTCATCCTGCCCGGTGTGAAGGACCCGACCCCGGCTTTTGTCGGCCCACTTCCATCGGACGGTCCCGTCGCTCCGGTCTCGCCACCGTTGTCCCCGGCGAGCCCTTCCGGACCACCCGACGTGCGGCCGCCCAGTACGCCAGCCTCATCGGACGCCGGTCCGGGCGCCGGTCCGGAGGTCACACCGGACGCCAGTCCGGCCGGCACCGCGGCGGGGAGCCCGGAGGCACCCCCCTCCCCCAGCGGCCCCGCCTCGAGCTCCGACGCTGCGACCACAGCTGCCGTTGAGGCCTCGGCCTCTCCCGGATCGTCGGCCGGCGGACCCGACGGCTCGGCCCGCAGCACCGGCGCACCATCGGCCGAAGGTCGATCGTCGGGAGTCGGCCCATCACTGGCGGTGCCCTCGACCTCGCCCGTGCCGCCGGAGCTGCTGGCGGTGCTGGAAGATGTGCATGTGGTCGGTGCGCGTCCGGCCTGGTCGCCCGATGGCGGGATGCTCGCCTTCAGCGCGATGCCGGCGGACGCCAGCGCCGGCCCCGACGTGTACACCTGGCGGGCCGGCGACTCGAGCGCCAGGCGGCTGACGAACGACAGCCTGTCGTACTTCGCGTCCTGGTCGGGTGGCAGGGTGGTGGTCAGCCGCCCCCAGTCGATGAGCGACGACACGGTCATCCGGGCCAGCACGTTCGTGATCGACCCGGGCACGCGCCTGGAGCGTCTCGCCACCGGTGATGGCGGTTGGTTGCCGGCCATCGACCCGAGTGGCCGGTCGGCCATCACCTGGCACGGTGAGCTGGCTGCAGTGGGACAGGCCGTGGCGCCCGTGCGGGGCGCACTCTCGATGGTCGACTGGCGAGCGATCGACCCGTTCAGCTCGACGATCCCGACTGACCCTGTCGGGCCAGCCGGGCAGGCTGACGGGTCGCTTGTCACGGCAGCCCCGGGCGCCGGGGCAGGCGCTACGGCCGAGGCCGCGGAGAAGTCTTCGCGCACGGGACCTCGTCGGGGCGAACGAGGGGAACGCGGCGAACGAGGGGAACGCGGCCAGCGGCGCCAGGCGAGTCCCGCCCCGGTAGCTTCTTCCCTGGCCAGTGAACCACCGGCCAGCCCCTCCTTACTGCCGTCCACGGAACCGTGGCCGCATCCGGTGCCCGTGGAGCCGGAACGCGACCTGCGGACCGATCCCGTGCGCGAGTGGCAAATCCACTGGTCCGCCGACTCGAGCGCCTTTGGCTTCTGGGTGACGGAGACGCCCGGCGCCGCCTGGGGTCAGTTGGCGGTCCTTCGAGTCGATCCCTCCGGCTCGTCGATCGACCGAGACAGCAGCCTCCTGGCGCCCACCCTGGCCCGGCGCTCCTTCACGCTGGGACGCGACCGGGTGGCGTGGGTCGCCCCGTCGGAGGAACGAGCGGACGGCGAGCTGCGCCTGCGGACCTGGGGTTCGCCCGGATTCGGCAGCCTGCGCATCCGCCAGTTCGACGTCTCCACCGGCCTGCCGGCCTTCTGACCGACCGGTATCCTGAGGGCTTGACAGAGAGCGCGCGGCGGATCATGGCCGCCGAAGAGGTACGGCGAGCGCTCGTGCGCGTCAGCCACGAGATCGTGGAGAAGCACGGCGGCACAGCCGGTCTCGCGCTCGTGGGCATCCAGCGCCGCGGCGTGCCGCTGGCCCACCGGATCCGTGCCGCCATCGAAGCTCACGAGGGTGTCAGCCTGCCGGTGGGCACCCTGGACATCACGTTCTACCGCGATGACCTATCACGCATCGCGCGCCAGCCACTGGTGAAGGGCACGGACCTGCCCTTCGACCTGGAGCGGTCCACGCTGGTCGTGGTCGATGACGTGCTCTACACGGGACGGACCGTGCGAGCGGCCATGGACGCCCTCGTGGACCACGGCCGACCGGCGGCCGTGCGCCTGGCCGTGCTGGTGGATCGCGGCCACCGCGAGCTGCCCATCCGTGCTGACCATGTGGGCAAGAACGTGCCTACCTCGCGCAGCGAGGTCATCAAGGTCCACCTCCAGGAGGTGGACGGTGAGGATGAGGTGGTCATCGAGCGTCCGCCGGAGGCGTTCGAGGGTCACGGCGAGCCGGCGGAGGCCGCGGACGCCGCGAGGGCCGCGGAGGCCGCGGAGGCCGGCCGCTCCACTTGAACTTCCGGGCGCCCCCCTGGCGGCACCAGCACCTGCTCGACGTAGCGGGTCTTGCAGCGGACGAGCTGGCACGCGTCCTGGAGCTGGCCGACGACATGGCGGCTTCGCTGCGCACCCGGACCCGCCGCGACGAACTTGCCGGTCAGCGTCTGGTGACCCTTTTCTCCGAGCCATCCACCCGCACCCGCCTCTCGTTCGAGGTGGCGGCTCGGGCCCTGGGCGCGGAGGTCTCTCATCTCGAGCCCCCCACGAGCTCCCTGGTGAAGGGCGAATCGCTGGTGGACACGGTGCGTACCCTGGCGGCGCTGGGCGCTGACGTGCTGGTGATACGCCATCGGCGCGGCGGAGCGCCCGCCCTGGCGGCGAGGCACTTCCCGGGACACGTGATCAACGCCGGTGACGGCACCCACGCTCACCCGACGCAGGCGCTGTCGGATCTGTACACCCTGCGCCGGCGCCTGGCGCGCGGCTTGAGCGGCGCTCGCGTGACCATCCTGGGCGACATCCTTCACTCGCGCGTGGCACGCTCCAACGCCTGGTCGCTCACCACCGCCGGCGCACAGGTGACGCTGTGTGGCCCCGCCGAGTGGCTGCCCGACATCGCCACTTGGCTCCCGAACCTCGCTGAGAGGGTGGCTGGCGGTGCCTCGCCGCCGGCGGTGCGAGTGACCACGGACATCGATACGGCACTGTCCGAGGCGGACGCGGTCATGACCCTGCGCATCCAGAACGAGCGACTCTCGCGCACCGGCGGCACGCGGGCCAGGGCGTCGCGGCTCGGCCCATCGCCGGCCGAGTACGTGCGGCGCTACCGTCTGACGAGCCAACGGCTGGCCCTGGCGCGCCCGGATGCCATCGTGCTGCACCCGGGTCCCGTCAACGAAGGCGTCGAGATCACCCGCGAGGTCTCGTCAGGGCCGCGCTCGGTCATCCTGGACCAGGTCGCCAACGGTGTGCCCGTGCGCATGGCCATGCTGGCCCTGCTCTCGGCCGCCGGTGCCGCCACGGGATCAGGCGCTCGGGACTGAGGTCACCCGGGCGGATCCCACGCCGCCGCTGGTCGGTCGGCCCGCTACCATCCGCGGCGTGACCACCACGAGCATGCCGGACCCCGAACGCCGGCCGTACTGGCACGCCACGATGCCCGCCATCCCGTCCTTCGCCGACCGGCCGCTGCCAGAGCATGCCGACGTGGTCGTGGTGGGCGGCGGCTACACCGGTATGGTCACCGCGCTATGCCTCGGGCGCGCTGGGGCCAGCGTGTCGCTAGTGGAGAAGCGGCAGCTGGGTTGGGGTGCCAGCACGCGCAACGGGGGCATCTTCCATCCGGGCCTGAAGTGGGGTCGCGCCGCACTGGAGCGCCGTTACGGCCCGGACCTCGGCGGAGCCGTCTTCCAGGCGGGCGTGGATGCCTACCTGGAGGCCGAGCGGTTCGTGCGAGGTGAAGGCATCGACTGTGACCTGCGCCGCACGGGTCTGGCGGTAATGGCCTGGTCGCGGCGTCACCTTCCCTCCCTCCAGCGCGAGCTCGTGGAGTTCCGTGAAGCCGGGCTGTCCGGGCACATGCTGGAAAGCGACGGGGTACAGGCGGAGATCGGCAGCACGCACTACCCGGGCGGGATGGTGCTGGAGGAGTCCAGTGCCATCCACCCGGGTCGCTATTTCTCAGGGTTGCTGGAGCGAGCAACGGCCGCCGACGTGGACCTCCATAGCGGAGTGGCCGTCCAGGGTCTGACGCGTCAGCCCATGGCGCGCGGCGGGGTGGAGGTGGCCACCGATCGCGGCACCATCCGGGCACGTGACGTGGTGGTCGCCACCAACGGCTACACCGACGGGTCGATGCCCTGGCTTCAGCGACGGGTCATGCCCATCGGCTCCTACATCGTGGCCACGGAACCGATGAGCGAAGAGCTCGCCGCGTCGGTCAGCCCGCGTGGCCGCACCTTCTTCGACACCAAGAACTTCCTGTACTACTGGCACGTGAACCCACAACGCCGGCTGATCTTCGGCGGCCGAGCGTCCTTCCGCCCGACCACGATCGAGCGGACCGCGGCCATCCTGAAGCGGGCGCTGGCGCAGGTCCATCCGCAGGCCGCGAGTCTGCGCATCGACCATGCCTGGGGCGGCAACGTGGGCTTCACCTTCGACCGCCTGCCGCACATGGGCGAGCACGACGGCATCCACTACGCGCTGGGCTACTGCGGCAGCGGCCTGGCGCTGGGCACGGCCTTCGGGCTGCGCCTGGCCGGCCGGCTGGGGCGCGGATCGGACGTCGCATACGAGCCGTGGGCGTTCGAGCGGATCCGCTTTCTTGCCGCGCCGGTGGTGCCGGCGCTCTATCGCGGCCGACCGTGGTTCCTGCCCGTTGCCGGTGAATGGTTCCGCTTCGCCGACTGGTGGGCGAGGCGCGGAGCGGACCGGTGGGCGACCCGCCGAGGGGACCTGTCGATCAGCCGCGGAGCGCAGTCGTGAGCCACGATCCGAGACCGGCCGCGCGGCGAGTGCCGGCCGAGCCGCCGATGCCCGCCTACAAGGGCGAGCCGCTGGACTCCGAGCGGGGTCCGGGATTGGGCTGCTTCTGGTTCCAGATGGCGGTGCTGGTCATCCTACTGGTGGCCACGCCCGTCAGCGTGGTGGCCGGAGCGCCGCCCTGGTTGAGCGGCGCGATGCTCATCGTGACCCTCGTGCTGCTGCTCTTCGCCGGCCAGACGGTCATCTTCCTGTTGCGCCTGGTGGCCGCGGACCGACGCTCGCGACGCCGTCCGTTGGGGCCGCGCGCGCGCAAGACGGTGGGCATGCTGGATGATGACGGGGATCAGGCTGAGGATCATGCCGCCGAGACCGATGATCCACGAAGGGGGCCGGAAGAGCCACGGGAGGACGAACGATGAGCAGATTTATCATCCACATCGCCACAGGGCCGGAGAACCCCACGCGTGCGGCACTCGGACTGCTGGTAGCTCGCACCGCCCAAGAGGAGGGCCATGAGGTCACGGTCTTCCTGGCGGGCGACGCGGTCGACCTGCTGCGGCCGGAGACCCGTGCGGCCGCGACCGGCATCGGCACCGGCAGCGTCCGCGAGCACTGGGAGGCGCTGCGCGGCGGCGGTGCCCGCCTCTTCGCATCGGGGCAGTCGAGCAAGGCGCGCGCGGTCACCGGAGACGAAGGCGTCGAGCTGGCACCCCCCGCCCGACTCGTAGCGCTCATCGCCGAAGCCGACCGAGTGGTCAGCTACTGACGATGGGCCACCTCCTGGTGCACATCGCCACCGGTCCGGAGAACCCCACCCGGCTGGCACTCGGCCTGCGGGTCGCGCGGATGGCCTTGGTGGCAGGGCACGAGGCCAGCGTCTTCCTCGCCGGTGACGCGGTCCACGCGCTGCGTCCTGAAACGCGCCGCGCCATCGAGGGCATCGGGACGGGCCCGGCGCAGGAGCACTGGGACGCCCTGCTCGCGGGCGGCGCTGCGATCTACGCGTCAGCCCTGTCCAGCGCCGCACGAGGCATCACGGAACCACCCTACGGGGTGCGGCTGGTGGCGCCGGAGCGACTCGTGGAGCTGCTCTTCGAGGTCGATCGGAGCGTGAGCTACTGAGGCTAGGCCCCGAGCCTCGTCGGCCCTTGCACCGTGACGGTGGCATGCGACAATGGCGCCCGCCGACGGCGAACTACGTCGCCGGACGCCCGTCCTCGCCCCAGCCCCGGACCCGCGGCGATCGGCCGACCCTACCCCACGCGAAACAGGAGAGCCCCGGCCCGTGCCCGTTCTGGCCACCTTCTTCTCGGTTCGCCGAGGACGCGACCCTTTCTTCAAGTTCTTCATGCGCAAGCTCTTCCCGCGACAGGTCAAGCGTTATGAGGAAGAGTTCGGGATGCGCTTCCTGGGGTGGTACAACGTGGCTTACGGCTGGGACTTCGACAACGTGATCCTGCTGGAACTGCCGGACTACGGGACCATCGACAAGCTCGAGGGCGATGAGCGCTCCCGGGCCATCGGTCACCGGGCCGGCGAATGGATGTTCGAACGCCATCACTCGATGTTCCTCCGCGAGCGGATGGGACCGGATCTCGAATACCACCCGTAGGAGGAGACGCCATGGACCGCCGAGGGAACGCCGACGGAATGAACGGCCTGGACGGCAACGACGAAGAGCGCGTGGGGATCCTGGGCGAGATCGCTGCCGATGCGGCCATCGAGCGCGACTCGTTCCTGGCCGAGGCCGGCGAGCAGCTGGTCCGCTTCCTCGACGCCAACCGGGAACGGTTGCGCGACCTCGGCGGCTTGGTGCTCATCGACGACGACCCGGACTACCTCTCCATCGCCCCTGACGGGACCTTCCGCTCGCGCAGTCGGTATCAGGACGAGGAGACGGGAGACTGGGTCTCGGACACGGAGGTCATCGAGAGCGCGGCCGAGCTCGTGGAGCTGTACAACCCCGCAGACATCTACGCCGCCTTCGCTGACGCGGCGCGGGAGGAGGCCGGCCTGCCCGACGAGCCCACCGCCGCGGACGACCTGATGGACACGGCGGGCATCTCCCCCGAGGAGACGGTCGGCGTCGGCCTCGGCGGCAGCGATCCGTACGCGGGCGCGGCCGATGACTGGGTGGCCGCACAGGACGGTGGGGTTCCCACGGACGCGGAGACGGCCGCCCATCGGTTGTATGACCTGGCCCTCACCTTCCAGGAGCGGAGCCAGCTCTCCGAGGCCCGGCTCATCGAGCAGTTCGAGGTCTCGGCGGCCGATCTGGCCGGCGTGGTCGGCGACATGATGATCCTGGACGACGAGGACGAGCGGCTCTG
>JACCQX010000109.1 GCA_013813905.1 Chloroflexota bacterium | reverse complement strand
CGGTGACGTCCCAGGTGGAGCCCGTCTCTGAATCGCGGAGTGGTGCGTCGGGCGCCGCTCGGCTGAAGGTGAGCGACCGGCCGTCCGCCTCGGGCGAGAACACGCCGGTCCCTCCAGCGTCCTGCCCCTCGTCGATGAGTGGCGCGTCGAGCGCCGATGCTGTGCCGGATTCCCATATGACCACGATCGCCTGGCCCGCCACCCGGTCGTTGACCAGCCCCACCTTGCGAAGCTCGGAATAGGGGTACGCCACGGCCTCGCCAGCGATGCCCACGGTGACCACCCGCTCCTTGGGTGCTACGCGGCCGTCGACCACGCCCTCGAACAAGAACGGTCCCTGGTCGGCGCGGTCGTAGCCGGGGTACGGGTTGCGGCCGTAGTCACGGGGGTTCCCCGTATCACGGCTCAGGACCATTCCCGCTGGGTAGGCCGCGGCGAAGTCGGCCAGAGAGACGATCTGTGAGGGCAGGAACACGAGCTGCGTATCCGTGAGCTCGCCCACGATGGCCCGACCGGTGGCCTGCTGCCACCAGGTCTCGGTCTGCCGGTCGTACATCACGAGGTCGCTGAAGCGCAGGTTGCCGGTGGTCCCGAAGTCATGGGTTATGCCGTCGACCGTCCGTTCGAAGACCAGCGCCGTATTGCACAGCGGGCAGAAGGTGACCACGACCGGCACACCCGCGATGGTGTCGTTCACGATCTCGTGCCAGATCAGGATGGCCAGCGGGTATGCCCGCGCCTCACCTTCGAGCTCCAGCGCGATCACGGGGGCTTGATCGGACAGCCAGGTGGAGGCGGCCTCGATGGACTCGAAGCGCGGCTCGTCGACGGCCGGGATCCCATCCTTGCCCGGTCCTCCACCGATGATCTCGCCGAGGTCGACGTTGGAGCGGGTGAAGTCGGTACGCCATCCGGCCGTGGATACCCGGAGATCGGCCAACGAACCTGGCGAGGACTGCTCCGCGGTGGGCAGGAGCGATGCGGCCGGGGACGAGCCGGCCTCAGGGAGTGCCGATGGTGCCCGCTTCGGCTCGGAGCCCGCGGGGCCGCCCGCCGCCGGAGCCAGACCTGGACGCACGAACGCAGACAGCAGGAGGAGGACGATCAGGCCGCCAAGAAGGATGCCGGTACCGACTCCGATCATCCGAAGGTGAGGCAAGCGCATGGACCCACCTTACCGCCTAGCCCGATCCTCGAATGTGTGGCGGGATACAGGCGCTTGGACCTCACTCGGAAAGAACCGAACCGGCGCGGAACGTGGGCCGGGGCCGTGGGACCGCTAACTGCGCCTACCAGCACTATCGGTGTCCGGCCCGCGGATATCGTCAGCAAGACGCGCGACCGGCGGGTCAGGCGGGCCGGGGCGACGAGCACTAGCACTATGCGTGGCGCGGTCATCCACGGACCTGGGCACCGCGAGGACGCAGCGCGGGGGGGTGCGAGCGGGAGGACCGAGCCTCAGAACATGTCGAGGTAGCGGTCGACCTCCCAGGACGTGACCTGCATGCGGTACTCATCCCACTCTTCGCGCTTGGCATCGAGGAAGCGTGAGAGCACGTGGTCGCCCAGCGCCGCGCAGACGACCTCATCGCGCTCCAGCTCGTCGATGGCCTCGCCCAGTGTGCCCGGCAGCTCGCGGATGCCCTTCTCCTTGATGCGCGCGGCATCCATCGCGTAGAGGCTCTCCTCGACCGGCTCGTCGAGCTCCATGCCCTTCTCCACGCCGTCCAATCCCGCGGCGAGCATCACGGCGAAGGCCAGATAGGTGTTGGAGGACGGGTCCGGACATCGGACCTCGACCCGCGTGGCTTCGATCGACCGCCCGGGCGACACCTTGGGCACCCGGATGAGAGCCGATCGGTTGGTGCGGCCCCAGGTCAGGTAGGTCGGCGCCTCGTAGCCCGGGACCAGCCGCTTGTAGGAGTTGACCAGCGGTGCCAGCACGGCGCTCATGCCCCGGGCATGGGCCAGGATGCCGGCCATGTATGACCGCGCCAGGTCGGAGAGCCCGTACCTGTTCTCCGGATCCGCGAACGCGTTGCGCTGCTCCTCGATGGAGAAGAAGCTCTGGTGCGTGTGCATGCCTGAGCCGTTGATGCCGAAGATGGGCTTGGGCATGAACGTGGCGTATAGCCCGTGGAGCTGCGCGATGGCCTTGAGCGTGAACTTGAAGGTCAGGGCGTTGTCCGCCGTGCGCAGTCCATCGGCGTACTGGAAGTCGATCTCGTGCTGCCCCGGTGCCACCTCGTGGTGTGCCGCCTCGACCCGGATCCCGAACGCCTCCAGGGCGTTGACCATGTCCTGGCGGACCTCGCCCGCCAGATCGGTCGAGAAGTCGAAGTAGCCCGCCTGGTCGTGCGGCAGCGGAGCGATCTCGCCCTTCTCATCCCGCCGGAAGAGGAAGAACTCCAGCTCGGGACCGGTGTTCCAGACGTACCCCAGGGCCTTGGCGCGTTCCAACTGCCGCTTGAGCACGAAGCGGGGATCACCCGCGAAGGCCTCACCGTTGGGGGTGTAGACATCGCAGATGACCCGGGCAGTGCCTCGACTGCCCAGCGGTCCGGCACCCAGCGTCCCGTGCCCGGGCTGCCAGGGCAGCTCGGCGAAGGTGTCCATATCCGGCTTCAGCCACTGGTCGCTCTCCGCGATCCGCGTGAAGCCTTCGACGGAGCTGCCGTCGAACCACGTGCCGTGCTTCAGCGAGTCGCCCAGCTGGTGCAGCGGGATGGTGACCGCCTTGACCGCTCCGATGATGTCCGTGAACTGGAGCTGGACGAAGCGGATGTTGGCCTCTTTGGCCGCCTCGATCATGGCCAGCGGATCCTTCGACTCGATCTCGATCACCAAATCCCCGGCTCCCTTCTCTACGCCCCGCACGCTTAGGCGCCTCTGGTCGGTGGCCGGCGACATTGGGCCGGTTGCACCACCTCGGGAGTCTAGCGCTCCGCGCGTAAAGCGTTGCCGCTGAGACTCGGCTCTTGGGTCGTACGACCTTGTGCATGTTGCACGATACGCAAGGCGAGTCCGAGCGCGAAACGCAGCGACGGATCATCCATGTTCCAACCGGTGCGTTCCTCGATGCGTGAGAGGCGGTAAGCCAATGTGTTGCGGTGGACACCCAGGGCCGCCGCGGCATCGGCCGCACCCGCCCCGTCCAGGACTGCCCGCAGTGTGTCCAGCCGCTCTTGTACCCGAGCCGAGCGACCTTCCAGCAAGGGGCCCAAGAGGATGCGTGCCTGTCGCTGACCGTCGGGCACGTCATGCACCGAGGCCAGGAGCCGGTACGCAGCCAGCCGATCAGCGCGACAGACGATCAGGTCCTGATCGGCCGGACCCGCACGGGCCAGCTCGTCGGGCCGCAACGCCTCCACCGCTTCCAGCGTGGCGCGTGCCTCCGCCTCAGCCAGAGCGCGCTGCTCGGTCTCGGCGTACGGCCGGGAGACAGCCACAGGGCGTCGCGAGAGGGAAGCCACGCGCGCCGCGATGTCGAGTCCCAGCGGATCCTGCTCGTCGGCCACGGCCACGATGCGCAGTTCCAGGCTCCCTGCGTCGCCGCGCAGCGCCAGCCGGCGGCCCGGTTCCAGACGCCTGATCTCCGCGCGGAGCTGGTCGCGCTCCTCCACGCTGGATGGCCTGTCCAGATGCAGCTGGCGCGACACGAGCGAGACCCACGGCGGACCCTCTGAGGGGAGGTGGTGGGTCGCGGATCGCGACGCCTCCGGCGCGTCCAGGGTCAAGGCGCCCCGGCGCATCTCCAGCGCGAGGAGCGCGGCCACTCGTTCGGCAGCCACTCGCTCCAGTTCCGTGGGCGGTGAGGGACCTAGCAGCACGAGCGCCCCAGCGTCGCCCGCCGGGTCGGGTAGGCGCACACGCAGGGCCGTGCGACGCGGTTGGGCGATATAGGCCGCCGCGGCAGCCGCCGCTGTGTCGACGTCCGCGGGGGCGTGGATGGCGAGGGGCCGGCCCCGCGGCCGCTCGAGTGCCACGGCCCGGCCCAGGAAGCTCGCGATCGCTGCCGTGTGTGCTGCCAGATCACGGCCCTCCAGGGCCAGACGCTCCAGGATCGACTCCAGGACCCGGGCCTGCCGCTCCAGCTCGGCTCGCCCGTTGACCAGGTATCCGATGACGGAGCGCTCCAGCGCCTGTGGCTCCGCCTCGCCCAGTCGGAACGCGCCGAGGCCCAGCGCCGAGGCGCGCTCCAGGGCTTCGGTCGCCAACGGCTCACCGGCGGAGGCGCCGACCACCAGGACGCCGGAGCCAGCTGCGCGCGCCACAGCGTCGACCACGCTGCTCGCCTCCACCTCCCCCGACGCCGACAGCTCGCGCAGCGCGGACATGGGCAGGATGGCCAGGTCGGCGGCCTCCAACGCGTCGAAAGCCGGCACGCGGGACTTGAGCACGCGTACCCAGCCGACCTCGCGTTCCGGTGGCCGGGCCAGCACCCGTGCTGTCGGGAAGACTGCCTGCCAGAGCTCCCTGAGGGTCGACATGGTCAGGCGCTATCCGCCAGGGACATCGTCAGGCGCCGGCCGAGGCGCCCACTCCCGGCCCCGTGCCACGTTGCGGCCGGTGGCCGCCACGTGCCGTGAGCTCCTCGAGAAGGGCGGCGAACTCTCGCTCGCCGTTGACGTAGCGGTCGGTGAGCATCGCCAGTTGCACGCCGTCCTGGGGACTGATGCGTGCCCACACGCGACGACGCGGGAAGTAGAAGCTGAGCATCAGCCCGACGATGAGCGCCCCGAAGGCGGTCCAGATGATGGGTGCGCCAGGATCGTTCTTGACGACCATGCCGGTCCACTCGCCGGGCCTCGTCCAGGTCACGGCATAGCCGGCCGTGTCGACCGGATCGGACGTGGCGCCCACCCCCAGCCGCACGTTGAAGATGATGCCGCTCGATCCCTCGGCCGTGGTGGGACCGAGACCGGTCATAGCCAGGAGAGGCGCACCACTCGAGTCGGACTGGAGGAACAGGAGCATGCCGATGGACGAACCCGGGATGGTCAGGAAGCCCTGGGCGAGGCCGGCCACCTCGCCGGCCAGGATGATCGGCCCGGTCCAGACCAGCCGGCCGTCCTCGTCGCGCACCTCGATGTCTGCGCTGGGACCAAAGGTGTTCTGGTGGAACACGAAGCCCTGGACCTGGAGCGGGTCGTTGACGCGGATGGTCTTGCGGGCGATCTGCTGGCCATCCTGGTAGACGGCCAGGTCCGTCCGGAAGTCCTCGAACGCCCCGTCCGGACGCCGCGGAGCCTCGAAGCTGATGTTCTTGACCAGCAGGTTGCCCGGCGTTCCCACGGGCTGGACCGGCGCCGTCTGGCCCTCGCCCACGAAGATCACCGTCTCGAAGCCGAAGGCCGCCGTCACGGCGCCGCCGGCCAGGAAAAGGATGAGGCCGAGGTGGGTCAGGAGCGTGGCCATCTTCATGTACTGGTTTCGGTCGCCGTAGATCCAGGTGACGGAGCCGTCCTCGGCCAGGGCTCGACGGATCTTGTAGCGCTTGGCGCGCAGGACCGTCGCAACCTCACCTTCGCCAAGATCCTCGTGCCCGAATCGCGCCCTCTCGGGCAGGCGCAGGTCGAAGAAGGCGGGTGGCTGCTCGACCGTCACGCGCCGCACGCCGCGCCATAGCCTGGGCGTGCGGTCAAGCGTGCAGATGAAGATGCTGAGCACCAGCAGCGTGAGCAGGGCCACGAACCAGGGTGCAGCGAATACCCGGAAGAAGCCCAGCCGCTCGAAGAGATCGACCATGCCGGGACCGATGGGCAGGCCCAACAGGTTGACCGCGTCGTAGCGCTGGTGCATCTGCGCCATCTCCGACGCGTACGCCTGCGGGTCACGCAGGGCGGAAGCCGGCAGCTGCCGCACCAGTGTCCCGATGAGCCCGGCGATGACCAGTAGCGTGATCTGAAGGACAGCGAAGCGCACGCTGGTGAGCGTGCGCCAGATCGACCTCCCGAGGCGAGAGAAGGGGTCACTGCGTGCGACGGTGCGGCGAGTGCCCAGACTGACGGTCGCGATGAGAGACCCTGCCAGGCCTTACGCGTGAACGGCGGCCCGGGCGGCGGCCAGCCCGGCCGTCACGTCGGCGATGAGATCCTCGGGATCCTCCAGGCCCACCGAGATGCGCACCAGGCCCAGGGGGATCCCCGACGCGGCGAGCTCCCCGTCATCGAGCTGACGGTGGGTGGTGGAAGGAGGATGAACGGCGATGGTCTGGACGGCGCCCAACGACGCCGTGCGCGGCGGGATGCGCAATGTGTCCAGGAAGACGGACGCGGCGCGGCGGTCGCCCAGGTCGAAAGCCACCATCCCGCCTCCCGCCCGGAGGAGCCGCTGCGCAACCGAGGCCTGCGGGTGGCTGGGCAGACCAGGGTAGAAGACGGAGCGCACCCCGTCGGCGGTCTCCAGGTAGCGCGCCAGGACCAGGGCTGTCTGGCAGTGACGGTCCATGCGCACGTGAAGCGTCTCGATACCACGCAGCACGAGGAAGGCGCTGAAGGGCGCCACGATGGCGCCCATGTCCGTCTCCATCTCGCGCACCTTGTCGATGCGCTCGCGGCTGCCCACCACGACGCCGGCCACGACGTCCGAGTGGCCCCCCAGCCACTTCGTGGCGGACTCCACGACCAGGTCGGCACCGTGCTCCATGGGCCGGCAGAGATACGGCGAAGCGAAGGTGTTGTCGACGACCACCTGAGCGCCATGCCGATGTGCCAGCTCGATCAGACGGGGCAGGTCCCCCACCACGATGGTCGGGTTGGAGATGGTCTCCAGGTAGAGCAGCGTGGCGCCCGAAGCCAAGGAGGCCTCGACGGCCTCGAGATCCGTCGGATCGACGTAGTCGGTCTGGACCCCGAAGCGTCGCAAGACCTGGGAGAAGAGCGCGCGCGTGCTGCCGTAGACCGCTCGCGTGGAGACGATGCGGTCACCCGAGCCGACCAGCGAGGCCACCGCGGCGTGCACCGCGGCCATGCCGGAACCGAGGGCGAAGCCGGCTTCCGCGCCCTCCAGGTCCGCGATCGCCCGGGCCATCGCGGCGGCGGTCGGATTGTCGACGCGCGAGTAGGCATAGCCCGGCCGGCGATCAGCCAGGATGTCGCCCAGCTCCGCGGAATCCTCCGCGCTGAAGGTCGCTGTCTGGTAGATAGGGGTCGCCGTGGGGACCTGATGCACCGGGGCCGGGAAACTCGCCGCGCGAATGGCGCGGGTCCCGAAGCGGTACTCCGGCCGGTCGTTCTCTTCGGCCATCGGGAGACTCTACACCGGGTGCGGTCAGCGCCTATCCCAGACGGCCGGCAGCGCTGCCGCTGACATCGCCGACGACCTGGTTCTTGCCGCGCTGCTTGGATCGGTTCATGGCCGCTTCGACGGAGGCCATCGGCTGTTCCAGGGTGACGCCGTCCTGGGGATGACACACGAGCCCCACCGAAACGGAGGTCAGGATCGCCCGGGCACCGACCCGGAGCACGAGCGCCGCGACGCCAGCGCGCACCGGATGACGCGATCCCCGACGGGGTGGCCATGGGTATCGTTGACGCCCTTCAGGTCGTCCACGTCCAGAACTGTTCGATCGGCACGTTGACGACATGGGGAGGTCGCGGTTCTGGGTCGCGGCGGGGAGGCGACGGTACCCCCGGGGTCAGCCCGATGGTACGCCACTTCGGGCCCCGTGGGGCGCTCGTGCCTGTTAGTGTGGAAGCCATGCAACGGGCCGGAAGGGCCGCGATCGGCCGGAATGGCGAGGGTATCTCCGAGCTCGACAAGGGGATCATCGAGCGGCTCCAATCCGACGGGCGCCGGCCGTATACCCAGATCGCGGCCGAGCTGGGCGTTAGTGAAGCAGCGGTACGGGCCCGCACCAACCGCCTCGTGGAACGCGGCGTGCTCCAGATCGTGGGTGTGGCCGATCCGCTCAAGCTGGGCTACGATCAGATGGCCCTCATCGGCGTCCGCATCGACGGCGACACCACACTCGCCGCGGCGGAGGCGATCGCACAGCTTCCGGAGGTCATCTACGTGGTCGTGACGGCGGGCGGCTTCGACCTGCTGGTGGAGGTCGTCTGCCGGGACAACGAATCGCTGCTGTCGTTCCTGACGGAGAAACTGCGGCGCGTGGCGGGCGTGGCCGGGACGGAGACTTTCGTCTACCTGCGCATCACCAAGCAGTCGTACCACTGGGGGACACCGTGAACCCGAGCCAGCGGCGGACGTCGTGAGCCCCATGCGGCGCCGATATCGCAGCCTGCCGCTGACGCGACCCGAGCCGCGCCCGGAGCCGAGCCTCGACGCCCAGCGTTCCGCGGAGGCCTGCCCGGCCTGCGGCCGCCACACCGTGAGCCTTCTCGGCTTTCCGCACGTGACCACGATGGGCGCTCAGCCCTATTCGGAGATCCTGGGCATGGGCGAGCTGTCACCGGACCAGCTACCAGGTATCGGCTGCCTGTCGTGTGGCGCGCAGTGGGCGGACGTCGCGGCCTTCCGCGACGCCAGCGGGTCAGGCAGCGGCGTCAGATGACGCCAAGACCCTCAAGCACGAGGAGGGCGCCGAAGACCACGAATGATGCGGCCGCACCGTAACGTATGGCGCGCTCGGGAAGTCGTGTACCAATCAGCTGCCCCACGCCGATGGCCAGAGCATCCGCAGCCACCATGCCCGCGGTAGATCCGAGCCACGTCCCGATGGCTTCCCCCTTTGCGGCCAGCGTCACCGTAGCCAGCATGGTCTTGTCGCCGAGTTCCGCCAGGAAGAAAGCCACGCCTACGGCCAGGATCACCGATCCCGCCGCCTGACGCGCACGGGCCGCGTCGCCCGCATCCAGAGCGTCGCCGCGCAGCGTCCACGCCGCGAAGACGAAGAAGGCCAGGCCGGCCACGACCGAGATGAGGTCGATCGGCAGTGCCGCGGCCGCTGTCGCCCCCAGGAGCACCGAGCCGGCATGGACGAGCAGCGTGGCGACGGTGATGCCCACGAGGACGGGCAGCGCCCGGTAACGGGTCGCGAAGGCGAGCGCCATGAGCTGGCTCTTATCGCCCAGCTCTGCCAGGAAGATCATGGCCGTGCTGAGCAGGAATGCGTCCATCGTCATCGCGGAATGAAACACCACGGCAAGGAGGAAGGGGCGGCGGACTGCGTCGCCGGAGCCGCCGGTCACGGACCATGGGCGGGCACGCGATCCGCCTGGGGGCCACCGTGACACGAACGTCACCGACCGTCATCATCAATCCAAGAGAAGATCTCGAGTTCGCCGAACTCGTCGAACGAGCCCTCAAGAGTGGCGTCGACTCACCGAAGGCTCTCGAGGTGGAGCTGCGGCAGCGCCACCCGAAAGCGGTCGTTCGTCGCCGTGAGCTCGCCGGGGAGCAGGTGGACGTCTGGTACGTCTACCGGGAGGGCCGGTGGGTGTCGAGGGGGTAGGCGCGCCAGGCGCG
>JACCQX010000085.1 GCA_013813905.1 Chloroflexota bacterium | reverse complement strand
TCGACCTGCGCCGCTTCGAGGGCGCCCAGCCCTTCGCCCGCTGGCGCGACGGGACGGCCAACATCCTCTACGTGGGCCGCTTCGAGAACCGCAAGGGGCTGCTCTATCTGCTGAAGGCGTACCGGGTCCTGCGCAAGGAGGGCTTCGACTGCCGGCTCCTGCTGGTGGGATCCGGTCCGCAGCAGCGCGAGGCGCAGCGGTACGTCGCCACGCGGCGTCTCCAGGGGGTCGAGTTCCTGGGCCGCGTCAGCGACGAGGACAAGGCGCGCTACTTCGCCACGGCCGACGTGTACGTCTCGCCGGCCACGGGCCAGGAGTCATTCGGCATCGTGCTGCTGGAGGCGATGGCCGCCGGCACGGCCATCGTGTGCAGCGACATCCATGGCTACAAGGGCGTCGTGCGGCGCGGGGAGCAGGCGCTGCTGGTCCCGCCGCGCGACCACCTGGCGCTGACCCAGGCCATCGCCCGGCTACTGCGCGATCCCGAGCTGCGCGCGCGGATGGGCGCCTCCGGGCGTGAGCGGGCGGTGCAGTTCAGCTGGGAGAACATCACCGCCAAGGTCGACGACTACTACGGCTTCGTCATCCGCCGCCTGTCGGCCCAGGGATCCTTGCCCGCGGGTTTCGCCGCGGAGATCCCAGCCGACCCGCGCCTCCACTCGCTCGCCGATGCACCAGTATCATCCTGAGGCCTCTTAACCCAGGCCGTAGATGTTGAGGTGGCCATGCGCAGGGTCGACCAGACCCCCATCGAGACGGTGACATCGGCCGTGCCGGCGGGACGCTACCTGTCTTCCTCAGCCATGGACCGAAGGATCTGGCGCCCGACGGCCCTGCCGAGGAGCGGGCGCGCTGGCGCTTCGTGTACAGCGTCAAGACGGGTGGCGCCGTCGGTGAGGTCGACGGCCTAGCGACCGACCTCACACCCGACCGTGACCCAGCCCTCTCCCGACGATCATCGCTAGCCAGCCCTTCGACGGGCTGCCGGAGCGGATCCGGCGGATCGTGGCAAGGACCGAGGCCGGACGCCGTAGCCGGCCCAGATCCGCGCGACGACCAGCTTCACTGGCTGGCAGCAGCTCCCCATGCGACTGACGGAGCGCCTCTCCCTGCCCATATCGCCGATAGCTTATTGCACATCAGAATGCTATCCTGCGGCGCATGAGCGCTGCTCGGATGCTCCGCTATGCTCGCCGTCGAGCGGCCATGACCCAGCGGGCCCTGGCCGACGCGAGCGGCGTACCCCAGTCATCCATCGCCCGGATAGAGCGCGGCACCACCGATCCGCGGGTGGACACGCTGCGGCGCCTCCTGCGAGCCACCGGCAGCGAGCTTGAGATCGCGCCGCGGTTGGGCGAGGGGGTCGATCGCAGCCTGATCCACGTCACCCTCGCCTTGACACCAGATGAGCGCGGGCGATCGGCGGCCCGGGCCGGCCGTAACCTGGCGACTCTGGTTGGACAGGCCCGGCCCGGGGACCGAGATGACGGGACCGACCGGAGCTGACTTCCAGCCGGAAGAGGTCCTCCGGCTGCTCGACCGGCACCGGGTGCGATACGTCCTCATCGGCGGCCTGGCGGCCATCCTCCACGTTCACCATCGGTCACTCGGGACATCGACGTCTGCACGCGCGCGATCGGGAGAACCTCCTTCGCTTGGCCGAGGCGCTTCGTGAAGTGAGGGCGCGCCTCCGTGGCGCGCCAGCCGGGCTGCCGTTCGGGCTCGACGCCCAGACGCTGGCTAACGGCGACTCGTTCACCTTCACCACCGATGTCGGCTCGCTCGACATCCTCGCCACCCCGAGTGGAACAAGCGGCTACGACGACCTGGCTCGCACGTCCGAGAACGTCAGCGCCTTCGGCGTGGAGATCGACGGCCGCACGTCGGGGCCGCAGCCGCGGCCTGAGCGAGTGATCGATGAGCGCGATCGAGCCTGATGCTGACCCCGTGGGCGGACCGCGGCCGCGAACTCTCGCCGCGTCGTGCGCCGCTCGACACCAGCACTATCGGTAAGGGCGCGCTGGAAGGACACTCACTCCTCGTCCGGTCACGTTCGGCGAAGGGATGAGGCAACGACATGGGTCGCACCGCTGCGGCACGGATAGTGGGCGTAGGAGTGCGGTTAGGCTGGCCCTCGGTCGCAAGCGACGCCGCGGAGGCGCCCAGTTCGGGCGTTCGCACTGTCCCGTACCGATAGCGATGGTAGGCGTCCGGGCGATGGTGCATCCGCGTTCCGGGGGCTCGCCGCATCCGTCTCTGGGCGCCCGCTGCCCAGCACCCAGGCCGGGGAACGCTCACCCGCCCCGGCCGGCCATGCCCTCGCCGAAGGCCGCATCACCGCGTCCGCGGACCGGGGCGCCGCGCCACAGGCGCGCCGCCACCATCACCGCCAGGCTCAGGGTCGCCGTCGCGCCGGCCAGCACCAGCGTGTCCAGCGCGTATAGCGGGCCTGTGGCGGCGGAATCGAGATTGACCGCGAACTGGAAGTCGTAGTTCCAGGTGGGCAGCAGCCCCAGGTAGGCCTGGGCGATGGCGTTGGGAAGCGGCAGGCCGCTGACGTTCGGATACCAGAGGATGAAGAAGACCGCGGCCACGCCCACGAAACCGATGACCCACCGTCGAGGGTCCCGCGCGCGCAACGCGAGGTAGGCCGGCCCGGCCAACAGCACCAGCGCAAGGAGAGCCAGCTCCTCCGCCTGGAAGGTGAGCGTGGTCAGCGTCGCGCCGCGGAAGAGCAGCTGGGCCAGCGCGGCCCCGGCCGCGGCGAGCAGGGCGATGCCCAGCATCAGCCCGAGCGGCGAGAGCGCCAGCGCACGTCCGCCGAGAGAGGCCTGGGCCAACGCTCGTCGATCCGGGGCGCGCCCCTGGCTGCGTACCACCCAGGCCATGGCCACGGCGGCCGCGATCAGCACGAGCAGCGCCACGAGCACCGAGTCGGCCACCGTCACGGAA
>JACCQX010000029.1 GCA_013813905.1 Chloroflexota bacterium | reverse complement strand
CTCCTGGAAGAGCGGGAATTCGACCTTGCACAGTCCGCACCAACTGGCCCAGAAGTTGAGTATCACGGGCCGGCCGCGAAAGTCGGAGAGGCTGACCGGCTGACCCTCCAAATCCTCCAGGGTGAAGTCGGGCGCGGGCTTGTTCAGCAGCGGCGAGCCCGCGACCACGACGACCGATGCCACCGGGCTGGCGCCAGGCGATCCCTGAGCGGCCGATCCACCAGGGCTGACGCCTCGGCCCGCACCCAGGTCCCAGCCCAGCGCGATGGCCACGGCACCCACCGCCAGACAGAGCGCTATGACCAAGCCGGCCAGGCGCACGGGGGACCTCACGGGTGAGGGTGTAGCAGCCTCACTGGGCGGTGAGCGTGCCGGTCATGGGCGGGTGGATGGTGCACACGAAGGTGTACTCGCCGGCCGGGATGGAGGGCACCTCGTAGACGATCGTCTCCGGTCCGATGATCTCCTCGCCGTCGAAAAGGAACTCCTCGCCTCCCTGGATGGCCACATCGTGGGGCACCCCGTCCTGACGGTTCTCGAAGATGAGCTCGAACGGCGTATCAGCGGGCACCACCAGCATGTCCTTGGTGAACGAGGTAACGCTCTCCGCAGCGATCATCGGCGCAGGATCGGGACTCGGTCCGGCGCTACCGCCATCAAGGTCGTCGCCGCCGGCGACCGGCAGCGCGGACATCAGCAGCGGGAAGAAGGTGATGGCCAACGCCACCGCGGCGATCGCCCCAAAGAGGGGCACCACGGACCGTGGCCAGGCACGCGCCGGGTCACGCGTCTCGGGCACCACGTGGCCGATGGTCTCCACCTGCCGGTACTCCGTGCCGGCGTCGCGGTACCAGCCGATCACCGCCACCAGCGACATGAGGACGCCCCCGATGAGGAGTGCTGGACCGAAGATCAGCCCCAGGAAGACGAAGAAAAGGCCGATGGGCGCGAAGAACGGCCACGGGCTGGGTCCCGGCATGTGCACGCCGGGGGGAGGTTCCACAGCCCAGGCCGGTAGCCGCGCCACCGCTTCACCTGTTACCAGCGTGCCACCGAGGCCGCCACCGTGGCCGCCCGTCTCTGCTGCGCGCCACTCTCGCCCCGCGTCCAGGTACCAGCCCGCGATGCCCACCAGGCCCACCGCCAGCCCAAGGCCGAACAGCAACGGGTTCACGGGCAGCCCTTCCCCGGCGAAGATGAGTGACAGGAGGATCAGGGTCCCGCCGATGGGCGCCACGAATGGCCACGGAGATGGGCCCGGCATGTGCACATCCGGCGGCGGCCGACCCGGCCTCCTGCGGGGCACCCGGGAACGGTTCACGCCCGCTGAGCGCCGCCAGTTGAGGATCATGTAGCCCAAGATCAGGAAGACCAGGCCGATCATGGCGAACGGAAGCAGCAGGATGAGGGAGTTCCAGTCGGGCGAAAGGAGCGGACCAAGCAGGTCCAGGAACTGGCTAAAGAGGTCGCGGGAGGGCTCTTCTTCCGTCATCGGCGGTGCGCTGCCATCAGCTCAGAGATCGCGCGATCCGCGCAGGATGATGGCGAAGCCGAAGGCCATGGCGACCCCCAGCGCGATGAGCATCGTCGCCCCCGCGCGGTCAAGCCACTCACCGCTGCCCTGCGTGACCAGGTAGAGAACGCCCACCACGACGAAGCCGATGCCGATGCCGATCGCCGAGCGCCAGGTCGTCATGGAGGTGTCCTACTTCAGGATGTAGATCGTGATGAAGAGGGCGATCCAGACCACGTCGACGAAGTGCCAGTAGGCACTGACCGCCTCCACCGCGATGTGGTGGCGCGCGGAGAACTGCTTCTGGAGCGCTCGCAGAAGGATCACCGAGATGCCCACGAGGCCACCGAACACGTGGGCGCCGTGGAAGCCGGTCAGCGTGTAGAAGAGAGTCCCGTACGTGCCCGAGTCGATGCCGAATGAGTACTCGGTCACGAAGTGGAAGTACTCGTACATCTGGATGCCCAGGAAGGCGACGCCCAGGAGCAGGGTGACCGCCAGGCCTCTTACGAGGCCGGTGCGGTCGCCCTTGCGGATCCGCCAGATGGCCCATTGGATGGTGAGCGAACTCAGGACCAGGAGCACGGTGCCGATCCCGGTGAGCGGGAGGGGCTCGATGAAGTCGATGCCTTCGGGCGGCCAGACGGGCGTGGCAGCGCGGACATTGAAGTAGACCCCGAACAGCCCGGCGAAGAACATGATCTCGCTGGCGATGAACAGCATCATGCCCAGCAGGGCGGTATCGATGCCCGTGGTGCCGTGAGCGGCGCCGCCGGGTCCTTCCTCCTCGATGTGCGGCTGCACCACGCCGCTCGACGCTGTCACTCGGGCTCTCCCGGCTTGCGCGGCTTCTGGGCATCCTGGCGTGCGGCCTCGGGCAGGTCCGCCGCATCCGATCCGGCGGCGGGGGTCGCGTCGGGCGCCTGGGCAGAGACCTCGGCCCCTGGTCCGCGCGTCTCGCCGCTCGAGTCCTCATGGCCCTCCACCGGTTGCCCAAGACGCTCCTCGGGCGCGTCCTCGCGCAGCTCGCCGTGGGTCTGTCCCGCTGCGGCGGGCACCGACGCGGGGTGCGCGGCCACGGTGCCGTGCTTCAGGTCGAACAGCGGCCGTTCGGAGCGCACCGGCGGCAGAGCATCGAAGTTGTAGGCCGGCGGCGGGCTGGTGGTGGCCCATTCCAGGGTGTTGGCGTCCCACGGGTCGTCACCGGCGTCGCGCGGGCCGCGCAGCGTGATGAATACGTTCCACATGAAGGGCAGGATGCTGGCCGCGATCATGAAGGCGCCGATGGTGGAGAGGAAGTTCAGCTCGGTCCAGCCGGCGTTGGGGGCGTAGTCGGCGATGCGCCGGATCATGCCGTCCAGCCCCAGCAGGTGCTGCGGGAAGAAGGCCA
>JACCQX010000195.1 GCA_013813905.1 Chloroflexota bacterium | reverse complement strand
GCACGCGCCCGTAGCTCAGTGGATAGAGCGGATGGCTTCGGACCATCAGGCCGGGGGTTCGAATCCCTCCGGGCGCGCCACGCTCGCCTAGACTGGCGGGCACATGAGCGACCCTGCGGCCGACCTCCCGGGCGGCGATCCGTACGTCTCCGGCCCGCTGAGCCGTCCCGCCGCCGTCGCGCTGCTGGGCCAGGCGTGGGACCTCGCCATGGCCTCGGAATACGAGCAGGCCGCGGCAGCCTACGGCCGGCTGGTGGGCAACGCTGACCCGGAGGTTCACGTGGCGGCCCTGCTCGGCTCCGCCGAGGCGAAGTACCGCCTCGATGACGAGTCGGGTGCCCTCAAAGACTGGATCGCCGCGACCCAGGGCCCTGAGACCAGCAACACCTGGCGTGCCTGGAAGGCGCTCGCCGCGGCGCGGGTGCGGGAGGGCAACGTGCCGGCCGCGGCTCGCGCCTACCGGGAGGCGGAGCGCCGCGCGCCGCTCGATGAGCGGCCGGAGATCGCCTCACGGTTGGGCTGGCTGTCCCGGGAGATGGGCCAGGATCGCAGCTCGGAACGCCACTTCAGCCGCTCTCGGACGAGCGTGCTACCCCGCCCGGTCGCCACCTGGACGATCCTCGCCGTGACCGTCGGGATCGGGTTCGCCCAGATCCTGTACGCGGCTGGTGGCGCTGACCCATGGATCGGCCTGCTGGGTCTCATCAAGCCGCTCGTCGCAGAGGGCGAGCTGTGGCGGCTGGTCACCGTGACGCTGGTCCACGGCGGGATCATCCATCTCGGCTTCAACATGTACGCGCTGTTCATCGTGGGACCGCTGGTGGAGGGACTCTACGGATCGCCTCGCTTCGTCCTCGTCTACCTGCTCACCGCGGCGGGCGGCTCGGCGGCCAGCTTCGTCTTCTCGCCAGGCCCCGTTTCCGTCGGCGCGAGCGGCGCGGTATTCGGACTTTTCGGCATGCTGCTGGTGAGCGATCGCGTGCACCGTCCCGCGCTCACCCGTGGCGCGCGCAACCTGACCGGGCAGATCGGCATGCTCATCGTGATCAACCTGTTCCTGGGCTTCTCCATCCCCAATATCGACAACGCGGCGCACATCGGCGGGCTGCTGGCGGGTGCCTGGCTGGGCTTCATCCTGGTGCCTCGAGGCGCGACGCTGGCCAGCTTCTGGCAGCGTCCGGGCGGCCGTGCCGCCTCGGCCACGACACCACTTGGTCCGACCGACCCGACGGCTGAGCGGCCCCAGGGCGAACGTGTCGGCGGCGATCAGTTGCTCCGCTGGGCGGGCGTAGTGGCGGTGGTCGCCGTCATCGCCGTGGCCGTGGCCATCGGACGCCCAGGCTGAGGATCGGGTCCGGGCTGGCGGCGGGTCGTCCAGCGGCTCCTCAACGGCCTGCGGCTGTGGCGCCGCCTCGCGGCGCGGGCGAGCGCAGGAGGTCATACCGATGTCCGAACCGGTCGATGAGCCGGTAGAAGTCGCGCTTGGTGGCGCGGGCGAGCGAGGGATCATCGACTTCAGGCTCGGGGCTGCTCCCTGAGGGGAGGGCTATGGCCAGCGCGTGACGGGACCCAGAGTCCGGCCCTTCGTCGCGCAACACGAGACTCCACCAGGGTCCCAGCGAGCGACGCAGGTGGAAGCGTTCGTCGAGCGGGCCGCGTGCCACCAGATCCTCGCGGCGGAACGCCAGCGCGCCCCAGGCCAGCGCATCGACCCGCCCCGGTCCGGCGGGCGTCCAGCGCCGCATGTCCACTGAGTCGAGCCCGAAGGCGCCTGCGACGGCCACCGAGCGATCCGCCAATGCCTCGATGAGCGGCGTCACGACGTCACCGGTGGGCCCCGTGCGCTCGTCCAGGAGCACGATCACCGAACCCGTGGCGCGGCGCAGCCCAGCGTTGGCGGCCGCAGCGGGACTCAGCCGCTGTCCCAGCCAAAGGACCTCGCCCGAGCCGGCCGTCTCGGTATCCGCCAGCGCCTCGGTCACCTCGGCGTCGGGCGCGTTGGCGACGATGATCAGCGACGTCCCCGGCCGGCTGCTCAGGTCAAGGTCGCCCAGCGCGCGCCGCAGCGCCTCCCGGCGGTCCGGCGCGACCAGGACCACGCTGGCGGTATCCGTGGCGGGCTCGGTCAGCCGTGACGGGACCGAGACACTTGAGCCGTAGCGCACCTGGCCGTCCTCGATCACGTCCGGCGCGACGGCAGGCTCGAGGTGGAAGTCGGTGCCCTGGTCGATGACGTTCCAGCCGGCGGCTTCGATCTCCGTGCGGAGCCGGTCGGCGTCTGCCCACGCCCGCCGTGCCCGGGCATCGGCGCGCCGGAGTGCGAGTCGCTGGATGGCGCCGGGAGGGTCCTCGGGTGAAATGGGGACGTCCTCTATCGAGCGGGTCGGGTCGGGGCTCACCCGCGCAGGATAGCCACCGTGCATCCTGCAGCCGCTTCAAGCACGCGAAACGCCTCATCGTGACTTGCGCGGATGAGTCATGCTGTGCCGAGCCCAGAGCAGACGGGTTGACCGAGCCTAGGAGAATGCGGTCGCGGCCCCTGCCCTGGCAACGAGGAGGAAACGGATGAGAGTCCCGAGATCACGCTGGCTGGCCTTGTCGGCCGCCGGCTCAGTGTTGGCCGCGGCCTGTGCTGGCGGCAGCGCGACACCGGTGCCACCGGCAGGCAGCGCTCCCGTCGACGGCTCGCCAGGAGCGAGCGGCCCGACAGCCTCCGGCCCCGCCGCCACCGGCGCGATAGGCGGCAGCGTCAGCGTCATCGGCACCTGGGGCGGCGACGAGGAGGAAGCCTTCCGCGCGATGATCGCCCCCTTTGAGGCAGAGACCGGCATCACGGTCGAGTACACCGGCACTCGCGACCTGAACGCTGTGCTCACGACCGGCGTGGCATCGGGCATCCTGCCCGACCTGGCCGGCCTGCCCGGTCCCGGCCAGATGGCCGAGTTCGCCGATCGAGGCGCACTGGTGGACCTCGGCACCGTGCTCGATGTGGATGAGTACACCGAGCAGACAGCGCCAGCCTTCGTAGAGCTCGGCACCGTCGAGGGCCAGCTCTCCGGCGTCTTCATCAAGAGCGCCGTGAAGGGTTTCATCTGGTACGACGTCGAGCAGTTCACCGGTGAGGCACCCGCGACATGGGAAGACCTCCAAGCGCTGCCCAACGATCCGGCGGACTCCAAGTGGTGCGTCGCGGTCGAGTCGGAGGCAGCGTCCGGCTGGCCCGGCACCGACTGGATCGAGGACTTCGTCCTGCGTCAATCCGGTCCCGAGGTCTACGATGCCTGGGTGGCCGGCGAGCAGGCCTGGACCTCGCCCGAGATCCGTGGGGCCTTCGAGGCCTTCGGTGAGGTCGTCGCAAACTCCTTCGGCGGCCCCGACTACATCCTCAACACGCCCTTCGGTGAAGGCGGCAACCCGCTCTTCGAAGAGCCGCCGGGATGTCTCTTCCATCACCAGGCGAGCTTCATCACCAGCTTCTTCCAGGAGCAGGGTGGCGCTGCGCCCGAGGATTACGACTTCTTTCCCTTCCCCGACATCAACCCGGAGTTCGCTGGTTCCCTGACGGGTGCGGGCGACCTCTTCGGGATGTTCAACGACACGCCTCAGTCGCGAGCGCTGATGAATTACCTCGTCACGCCGGAGGCTCAGCAGATCTGGGTCGACATCGGTGGGGCCCTGTCCGGCAACCGTGAAGTGACGGAGTACCCGGATGAGATCAGCCAGCGTTCCGCTGAGGCGCTGGTCAACGCGGAGATCTTCCGCTTCGACGCCTCGGACCTGATGCCCGAAGCGATGAACAACGCCTTCTGGAGCGCCATCCTTCAGTACGTCCAGACACCCGGCGATCTGGACCGGATCCTGACGGAACTCGATGCGACGCAGGAGAGTGCCTACGCCGAGTAGGTAAGCTCACGAACTCGCGGCGGAGGGTTGGCTCGACCAGCCCTTCGCCGCTAGTCATCGGTCCTCGCAGGGAGGGTGCATGAGCGATCTGGTGATGGCCGCTGTCGTGGTGGTCGGTATCCCGGCAGCGTTGGTCGGCTACATCCTGGGCGTGGAGTTCGTGCTTCGGATCTTTCCGCAGCAGCGCCGCTCCAAGGTCAGGCCCTGGTTGTGGATCCTGCCCGCGGGGCTGTTCGTCTTCGTCTTCCTGATCTACCCCGCCATCGGCACCCTGATCGATTCATTCAAGGACCGTCGGTCGGAGGACTTCGTCGGCCTGGCGAATTACGAGTACGTCTTCACCAACCGTGACGTGATCGGGGCCATCGGCAACAACGTGTTGTGGCTCATCCTGTTCACCGCGCTTACCGTCGGCTTCGGGTTGGCCATCGCTATCCTCCTGGACCGCGTGCGCTATGAGTCGGCGGCCAAGTCGGTGGTCTTCCTGCCTATGGCCATCAGCTTCGTGGCCGCTGGTGTCATTTGGAGCGTCGTCTACGCCTACGACCCGCCCGGCTCCTCACAGACCGGACCCCTCAATGCGATCGTCACTGGTCTCGGCGGGAACCCGGTGTCCTGGCTGCGGAACGGTTCGACAGGGACCTATGCCCTCATCGTCATCGGCGTCTGGATGTGGACCGGCTTTTGCATGGTCATCCTCTCGGCCGGCCTCAAGGGCATCAGCGTGGAGCTCCTGGAGGCGGCCCGAGTGGACGGAGCCAACGAGTGGCACGTCTTCCGGCACATCATCCTGCCGCTGCTGATGCCCACCATCGCAGTGGTCTCGACCACGATGATCATCATCGCGCTGAAGGCCTTCGACATCGTCTACGTCACGACGAACGGCAACTTCGGCACGGACGTGCTGGCCAACCGGATGTATAACGAACTCTTCAACTTCAGCCAGTTCGGTCGCGCTGCGGCCATCGCCATCGTGCTGATGCTGGCCATCACGC
>JACCQX010000160.1 GCA_013813905.1 Chloroflexota bacterium | reverse complement strand
TTTTGCCGCACGTAGCTGATCTGCGCCATGTCGCCGATCTGGCGAACGCGGCGGAGCATCTCGATGTCGCCCTTGGACTCCAGCAGGTGCTCGAGCTCGTAGGAGTGATCGAAGTGGTCCTCGATGGCTCGTTTCTGGCTGCTGGTGACGATGATCACCTGCTCGATGCCGGCCGCGACCGCCTCTTCCACGGCGTACTGGATGACCGGCTTGTCGACGAGCGGGAGCATCTCCTTGGGCTGGGCCTTGGTGGCGGGCAGGAACCGGGTGCCCCAGCCGGCGGCAGGGAAGACCGCTTTGCGGACGCGCATCGAACCTCGATGTGGGATGTTCAGAAGCCGGCCACAGCGTGGATAACGCTGGACGCGGGTGGGCAGTATAGCCCTCGGCCGGGGTGCAGCCGAGGGGTCGATCGGCTCAGGAGGTCTAAGCGGCCACGCTGGAACGCCGCTCGACCTGGAGGATGACGCCCGCGATGAGCACAGCAGCACCGCCCACGAACTGGAGCGGGACCGGTCGTTCGGCGAGGAGCACGGCTGCCAGTGTTACGCCCACGACCGGCTCGATCATCATCAGGATGGCCGCCCGACTGGGGCCCAGGAGCCGGATGCCGGTCACGTTGGCGGCCGTCGGGATGGCCGCTCCGATGATGGCCGCCAGGAACACCCATGGCCACAGCACCTCCGCCTCGAAGGGCAACCAGAGCCGGTTCGCCTGGCCCGCGATGAGGGCCAGGGCGACGCCCACCAGTCCGCCGACGACCACGATCAAGCCCGAGGCCAAGCCGCTCGGGATGCTCTTGAACCCCCGACCGATAACGAGCGCATAGCCCGTCTGGAAGAGCGCGGCCGTGAAGGCAAGGCCGACGCCTGCGGCATCAAGCTGGAGATCCCCTCCCTCCAGGGCGGGCGCCAGGACGACCAGGATGAGGCCCATGGACGCGATGGCGAGAGCCGTCACGCGGCGGGCATCCAGCGGCTCTCCGTAGACCCGCACCGCGGCCAGCGTGACCAGAGCTGGGAAGCTGTAGAACGTGATGAGCGCCACCGCGATGGTGGTGCGCCCGAAGGCCGCGAAGATGGAAAGGTTCAGCCCGGCGCCCATGAGCGCCGCGGCGCCCAACGCGAGCCACTCCCGCCGTGGCACGCCGCCCCGGCGAGCGAGCGCGGGGTAACCCATGGCCGCCGCTACCGCCACCCCCGCCAGGATGGCCAGGCCACCGAGCGTGCTCCGCCAGGCCACGTAGCCGAAGGTGTCCAGACCATGTTCCGCCGCGCCGCGGGAGGAGAGTCCCAGCGTGCCGAAGCCCAGGGCGGACACGACGATGAGCCCGGTGCCGAGCAGTCGCGCCTCGCTCAACCTTCCGCGCCACGCGATGCCTCGCGATGCTCCGTCCGGCCGCTGCGCAGCACGATGCGGGTGAACGGCACGCGGATCTCCTGGAAGATCTCGATCGAGATGAGAAAGCCCAGGAAGAGCAGGATCACGCCCACGAACTTGCCCACCTGGAACAGCTCCGTGGACCCGAACCGGTTGAGGGTGTCCGTGCTGCTGGCCACCAGCGCACCCAGCGCGATCAGCAGGGTGGCCGGCACGCGTGAGTGTAGGCGGCCTCGAACGAGCGCTGCCATCCCCCCGGGCAGCGAGGCGGCGAAGTTGACCGCGATGGCCACCGGCGCGATGAACAGGTTGAAGAGGAACTCATCGCCCGGCTGGCCAGGATCCAGCGAGTGATCCAATACCCGCTTCTTGGGCATGAAGACGTAGGCCGAGAAGACGGCGCCCAGGATGAGGGCCAGGCCACCGGTGACGTTCAGGAACGGCGTTAACAGGCGCAGAGACCCCGGGATGATCGCCGCGGTGGGGACGCCGGTTGCCCCATCGAGCGCGAATCCCGGCTCGGGCAGCGTCGTGCCCAGCATGAGCAGGGAGCTGACGATCGTGGCGCCGACCACCGCCGCCGCTGCCAGGTACGGCCAGCGGTCGTTCTGGAAGTACGTCTCCAGCGCGACCGCGCAGGCCAGTATCAGGGCGCCGATGAAGTAGAGCAGCGGCAGGTCGCCCACCTCCTCGGGCGGCAGGCGGCGCGCGGCCAGGAACATGAACAAGCCAGCCAGGAAGAGGCACAGCGCGAAGGTGTAGCCGAAGCGCGTCCGTCCCAGCAGGAAGGCGGTGCCCAGGCCCAGCCAGCCGGCCGTCCAGACGGCGCCAGTCATGTACCAGGTGCGGTACAGCAGCTCGTTCCAGCCGATCGCGGCGGCCAGCGCTTCGGCGCCGGCGGCCAGCGCGAAGAAGCTCATGCCGATGGCCCACACTAGTTGGTAGGCGCGGCGGCGACGCTGCCACTGGTCGACCAGGGCCACGGTGAAGAGACCCGCCAGAAGGGCGGTCGCGGCCGGCAGCAGGAGGTCGAGGTCCATCAGGAGCGCTGAGGAAGGGTCGTTAGGCGCGACGCGCGCCTAGGCCGGGACGAGCTCGTGCGCCTCGGGGTGCAAGCCATCGCAGACGCCCCAGCGCGCCTCGTCGCCAGGGATGGGCACCGGCCGCATCAGCTCACGCACGTCGGATAGTCGGCAGAAGAGGTAGCCGCGTCGCCGGGCCCAGGCACGGAAGTGGTCGCCGTCGGCGTGGAACTGGTGCGGTCCGGGATTTATGGGCGCCCCGATGGCCCAACTGGGCGGCGCTTCCGGGGCCATGATGTCCATGAGCGACACGCGGAAGGGCATCCCATCGATGTGCTCGCCACAGCCGGCGCAGCGGATCGCGTCGTTCTCCTCGAACACGGTCGGGATCCGGATGCCCATGATCTCGCCGCCGCGAAACCTCGTCTCGGTCACGCCCCGATCGTAGCAGGGCCCCGAGCGACGGTGCGATCGTGGTGCCCCATCACCACGTGACCGCCGACGGGCTGGCGCACGCTAGCTGACGTGCCGGGCGATCCATGAGCCAGGTGAGCACCGCGAGGCGCCCGCTGTGGCCGGCCTCGCGGGCCATGTGGAGGAGGGCGCCGGTCCCGCAGCCGACATCGAGGACGGACTCGGCCTCCATGATCAGCGGCAGGTAGAAGCGGAAGTCGTTGCGCTCGCATGGCGGGTGGAGCAGGTCATAGAGAGCAGCATGCTCGGCATCGGTGAAGCCTTCGCCGAGGTCGCGCGTCCGCTTCATGGGGATGCCGTTCTCCCTACTCGCTGATGCCGCGAGCGGATCCGGCTTCAGGCCGTTCCCAGACCGATACGTGCTTGCGGCTGTCGCTTGTGAATGGTTCACGCCGCCAGCCGGCCCAGCGCCCGCGGAGCCGCATGCCGGCGAGCTGCGCCATCAGGTCGAGCTCCGCCGGCCAGACATAGCGGAACGGCACCGAGTCGAGCTCCCACCGACCCTCGCGCCGCGAGAAGTGGTGCGAGATGAGCCTTTGGCTGACGACGTCGTACTCGTCGATCCCGACATGGTCGTCCGTGTGATCGAAGACGATCCGCGTCTCCCCGGGCGGAAGCCGCTGGAGGTCCGGCACGCCCACCTCGATCACGAAGCAGCCGCCCGGCTCCAGGTGCGCCGCCACGTTCTGGAAACAGGCGACCTGCGCCTCTCGGGTGACCAGGTTCATGATCGTGTTGAAGACCAAGTAGGCGAGGGAAAAGGTCCCAGGCGCCTTCGTCGTCGCGAAGTCGCCGATGGTGACGGCGATCGGCTTACTGCCGGACTTCGCCCGCAGCCTGGCGACCATCGCACGGGACAGCTCGATCCCGTGGACCGGGACGCCACGTCGTGAGAGCGGCAACGCGATCCTGCCTGTTCCGATGCCGAGCTCGAGAGCATGGCCGCTTCCAGCGAGCGCGGCAAGGAAGTCGACGACCGGGTCGACCACGTCGGGCATGGAGATATCTGCCGAGTCGTCGTCGTAGCGGGCAGCGATGCGCTCGTCGAAGTATCCGTCGTCGGAGCCGGGTAGATCGAACACCGGCGTAAGCCTACGTCGTGCGGCTCGGCGCGATGGTCAGCCCTGCTTGTGCT
>JACCQX010000140.1 GCA_013813905.1 Chloroflexota bacterium | reverse complement strand
TGAGCGGCATCATCACGTTGAGCTCCAGTTGGCCGCGCGAGGCGGCCCAGGCGACGGCCGTGTCGTTGCCGATGACGTGGTAGGCGATCATGGCCAGGTTCTCCACCATCACCGGGTTCACCTTGCCGGGCATGATCGATGAGCCGGGCTGCCTGGCCGGCAGACGGATCTCTGCGAAGCCGGTGCGCGGCCCCGATGACATGAGCAGCAGATCCTCACAGATCTTGGCCAGGTCCACGGCCAGACCCCGCAGCGCCGCCGAGACGTCGAGCATGGGCGCCATCGATGCAGTGGCCTGCACCAGGTGCTCCGCCGTACGCAACTGGTGGCCGGTCTGCTCGGAGAGGAAGCCCACCACCAGCCGGATGTACTCCGGCTCCGCGTTGAGCCCGGTGCCCACGGCCGTAGCGCCGATGTTCTGCTCTTTGATGCCCTCGGCCGCCGCCTCCAAACGGCCGCGCGCGCGCCGGATGGTCAGGGCATACGCCGCGAACTCCTGGCCCAGCCGGATGGGCACCGCGTCCTGCATGTGTGTGCGCCCGGACTTGAGCACGCCATCGAAGGCCACGGCGCGCTCATCGAAGGCATCCGCCAGCTCGTCGATGGCCCCCAGCACCTCGCCGACGCGATCGAGGGTGGCCACGCGCATGGACGTGGGGAAGGTGTCGTTGGTCGACTGGGCCATGTTCACGTGGTCGTTGGGGCTGACCACGCTGTAGTCGCCGCGCTGCCCGCTGCCCAGGCCGCGCTGCCCGAGTAGCTCGATGGCGCGGTTGGCCAGCACCTCGTTGGTGTTCATGTTGTGGCTCACCCCGGCGCCGGCCTGGAAGGGATCGACCCGGAACGCATCGAGCAGCCGCTCCTGCAGCGCTCGAGCGTCAGCGGTCTCGGCGGGGTCGGTCGTCTGGGCCAGTCCCAGGATCTCGTCCGCGGCGCCGATGATGGCGCTGGCCAGGCGGTCGGAAAGGCGGCCCGTGGCCTGATTGGCGCGCGCGGCAGCCTTCTTGACCTGGACGGCGGCACGCACCAGCGCGGGGTCCGGCCGGCGGCCGCTGATGGGGAAGTTGGCGATGGCGCGCGCGGTCTGGACGCCGTAGTAGGCGTCGGCGGGGACATCGAGCTCCCCCAACGGATCGCGCTCGGTGCGAATCGCCGCGGCCGGCGGGGCGACGGTGGCATCCACGATCGTGGCGTCCCTCTGCGTGGGGGATGGTCGGTCGCAGTCTACGGCCAGCACCCGGCTGATGCGCGGCCATGCTCGCTCCGCTACGATCGGCGCGATGCGCGATCTGGTGCCGGTCGATCCAGCCGTTCCCGCTCCGCGACCGTCCGTGGTGGCGCTGGGTCCGGAGGCGCCGCGACCGGTCGAGCTGTTCGCGTTCATGGCGGAGGCGGAGCGGCGCTTCAGCAGCCTGCGCCTGCGCATCGTCGAGCGAGTCTGGAACGCGCGCGGCGAAGATGCAGAGATCACCGAGGTAGCCCTCCGTCATCCGGGCTATGCACGGGTCGTGCGGCGGCGGGCGGCAGGGGGCGTGCATCAGGACTACGACGTGTGGGTCACCGATGGGCACGTCGTCAAGACCCTGGATGCACGGAGCGGCACGGCCAGCGTCCGGCCCCTCCCCTCGCGAGTGACCGGCGCCACCGACCCCGGGCTGCCCGACTTCTCCCGTGTCTGGGTCTCGCAGACCCAGCTGCCCCCCGACACGCTGGCAGAGACGTTCATCCATCCCCGCGGCTTCTGCCGGAACATCCTGGCCACCGGCCTCGTGACCATGGAAGGCAGCGCCACGTTGGCGCCGGACCGAGAGGCGATCCTCCTGCGCTGCGATCATCCGCGCACCAGCCACTTGCTCACCGACCGGCCGGACCGCTGGTTGGAGGTCGGCGTCGACCGCGCCACGGGGCTGATCCTGCTGCTCACCGATCACATCGGTGATCGGCTGACGCGCCACGCGGAAGTGGACGACATGGAGATCGACCCCAGCCTTCCTGACGAGACCTTCACGGTCCACCTCTCGGACGACGTCCGGATGATCTACTAGCCGGCTCGGTCGACCCCCGTGATGCCGCTCCGCAGTTGGGCGGCACAGCGCCCGACACTCGACCGGGACGGCTCAGTCTGGCTCAGCCTGCTGGTGGCGGCCCTGCTTCTGGCCGGCGTCGGGACGCCGCGCTCGACGCAGGTCTTCTGCCTCTTCCTAGTGGTCGGGACGCTGTTCCTGTCCCTGCGTTTCCGCATCGGGCCGGCGGCCATCGTGGTGCTCTTGATGGTGGGCGTGCTGATGCGGTCCGCGTTCGTCGGTTTCGGTCAATCCGATGTCCTTTCCGTGACGGGCATGGCCATCGAGCACGCGCTGGCTGGCGGCAACCCGTACGGCGTCGGGTATCCCGGCCCGTCGTCGACCGGCGCGCCCTTCGCCTACGGACCGCTGGCTCTGCTCTGGTATCTGCCGTCGAGCGACCCGCGCAGCGTGGAGATGGGCGTCTCGCTGCTGATCCTGGTGGTCCTGGCGGTTCGGGGCCGACCCTTGGGGATGGCCGTTTACGCCGTCTCGACCGTCCTGCTGGTAACGGCCTCGGACGGGTCCAACGACACCAGCGCGGGCCTGTTCCTGCTGGTCGCCCTGCTGGCCGCTCCGCGCTCTCCCCTGGCGGGCGGAGCGCTCCTGGGTCTGGCGGTGGCCTTCAAACCGTATGCGCTGGCCTGGCTTCCCCCGCTCCTGGCCTTCGGTGGACTCGGTGGCGTCTTGCTGGGTTTCGGGGCTGCCGTGCTCGCGACGTGGGGCCCGGCGCTCGTGATGTGGGGCCCGGGTGCCGTGCTCACCAGCCTGCGCATGGCCGAGGCAGTGCACACCCGGGCCTACTACTCGGTGGCCTATGGCCTGAGCACCGACCCCGCCCTGCGACCCTCGCTGGAAGCGCTGCGCTATGTCGGCGGGGGCCTGCTCGCCGCCCTGAGCTGGCTCGTGGTGCGCTCGCCGGCCTCGCTGATCCTGTGGGGAGCGGCAATCTTCCTGGTCACGCTGTTCATGGGCTACTGGTCGACGTTCGCCTACTTCGCGGCCCTGGCCCCGGTGCTCTGCTGGCACCTGGATGAGTGGCTGGGCCTGGGCGAAGGGCGCGTGCGCTGGCCGGCTGACCCCGTGGGCCGGCTGAGC
>JACCQX010000132.1 GCA_013813905.1 Chloroflexota bacterium | reverse complement strand
CCACGGCCCGGAGGCGGGCCCGCTCGCCGCGATCGGAGCCGTCGCGCGCGGCCTCCGCGGTGACGCGCTGCTCGGCGCCCGCCACCTCGAAGGCGATCGCCTTGATGGCCAGCTCCCAGCGCATCTGCTGGTCCACCATCACCTCGGGCAGGGCCGTGGCACCGTCGGCCAGGGCGAGGAGCGGCTCCAGGTCGGCGGCACTGGCGGCCGCCCCGATGGCACCTCGCAGCCAGGCGATGCGAGCGTCACCCTGGTCCGCCTCGGGCAGCGCGGTCAATGCCGTCTGCACGATGCGGCTCGCGCTCTGCTCCCGGATAGCCTCCGGCAGATACCAGCGCAGCGCGGACTGGGCCCGCGCGAGGATGGATCCGATCAGCTCTGGATCCGTCTCATGGAGCACCTGGCGGCCGATGATGCGGAGGTACTCGGTGGAGGGCAGGGCGCCATCACGGACCATCTCCCAGAGAGACATCCAGAGGAGCTCGCGCAGCAACGGATCAGGCACCTTCGCCAGGCGATCCCGCACGAAGCCCAGCGAGACGGGGTCAAGACGGACCTTGGCATAGGCATGGTCGTCGTGATTGGGGAAGACGAGCACAGGGCTGGGACGGCCAACGGCCTCGGCCACGACTGCGCGCGCGCCAGCGATGGAGGCCTTCAGCGCCTCCGGTGGCGATCCGACATCACCCTCCGCCAGGAGTGTTATCCAGAGGGTGTGCGGACGGAGCACGGGGTGCTCCTCCGGTGCCGTCTGCGCCAGCTCCAAGCTGGCGACGGCACCGCCAGCAGTGGTCCACTGCGCCGCGATGGTGTTGACCGAGGCGGTCTCCAGCCAGAGGCGAGACCACTCGCCCAGATCGTGACCGGATCCCTCTTCCAGCGCCCTCAGGAACTCCACCAGCGTGGCGTTGCCCCAGGCGTGCCGGCGGAAGTACAGCCGCAGGCCGTCGCGGAACCCCTCGCGCCCGATGGTCGCCACGAGCTGCTTCAGGACCGCCGCGCCCTTCCCGTAGGTGATGCCATCGAAGTTGAGGAACGCGCTGTCCGTGTCGGCCGCCTCGCCCGCGATGGGATGTGTGGTGGGCAGCTGGTCCTGGTGGTACGCCCAACGCTTCATGTCGGTAGTGAAGGAGCGCCATGCTCCGGTGAAGCGGGTCGCCTCGGTGAGGGCCAGGTAAGCGACGTAGGTGGCGAACGACTCGTTCAACCAGAGATCGTTCCACCAGCGCATCGTGACGAGGTTGCCGAACCACATGTGGGCCAGCTCGTGGAGCACCACCTCGCCGCGATCCTGGCGCTGGGAGTCGGTGGGCGGATCGCGGAAGACGTAGTTCTCGCTGAAGGTCACGGCGCCCACGTTCTCCATGGCTCCGATGTTGAACTCGGGCATGAAGAGCTGGTCGTACTTGGCGAAGGGATAGGGCTGGTCGAAGAGCTCGGCGTAGAAGTCGAAGCCCTGCTCGGTGACCTGAAAGATCTCGTCGGCATCCACGGCCAGCTTGTCGGCCAGCGAGCGCCGGCAATAGAGTCCCAGCTCGATGCCGTCGGCTCGACTTCGATGGAGGGAGTGATAAGGACCCGCCACCAGCGCCAGGAGGTAGGTGCTGAAGCGCGGCGTGCGTTCGAACTGGTGACGGCGTCGCCCGTCCTCCAGCGCCTGGGGGTCGGCGGCCGGCCGGTGGCTGGAGACGACCTGCCAGTCGATGGGAGCGTCCACCGTCAGTCCGTAGGTGGCCTTGATGTCCGGTTGGTCGAAGCACGGGAAGAGGCGATGCGCGGAGAAGGGCTGGAAGTTGGAGTAGAGGTACTCATGGCCATCTTCCGGGTCGACGAAGCGATGCAGCCCGTCGCCGCCAGTATCAAAGGCGTTCTCGTAGCTGGCCTCGACGCGGACGCGCTCGGTCAGGAGTGTCGCCGGCAGCACGATGCGATCGCCCTCGCGCTGCGGCAGCACGGCCGAGCCGTTCACGGTGAACTCATCGACGCGGCCGCCCTTGAAGTCGAGGAAGAGCGGCCCGGAAGCATCGCGGACCGCGAAGTCGATGGCGCAGCGCCCCCGGTAGGTCCGCTGTCCGAGCTGAAGATCGATGAGCAGGGTGTAGGCGACATCCCCGACGCGCCCCGTCCGCTCGATCGCCTCGGTCTGGGTCAACACGTCAGGAGTCGGCGTTGCGTTCGTGGGAGCGAGAGTCTGGGACACGGGACCTCACAGGATCGTGGCCGACGGGGCCGGTGATGGTACCGCGTGCCCTGCGGCGTGGACGATCTCGGCGGTCGCGATGGACGCGACGTCGCGGCGTCGCCGCGGACCCGAGTCTACCAGTCAAGCGGTACAGGTCACGCGGGGGGCACGTCGCGGCGGCGCGGCGAGCTGCCCCTGCGTTGTGTCACCCTGTAGGCATGCCCACCACGCGCTCCGCCCTGGATCTCCTGCGCGGCGTCGGGTTGATCGCCGATGGCCCTGCTCGTTGGGAGGAACGCGTCTCCGGCCGAGGTCCCGGCGTCTACCTGATCGAGCTGCCCGATGCGCCCGAGGAGGCGCCCATCGACCAGGCGGTCGTGCGCGCCTGGATCGAGAGCACGCCGGACCTGCTGCTCGATGGCGAGCGTCCGACCCCGCATCAGCTGACGCAGCGCCTCGCGACGTTCTGGTTGCCCCGCGTGCCGGTCCTCTTCATCGGTCAGGCGCCCCGCTCCATCGCCGGTCGCATCGCGGCCCAGCAGCAGACGCCGCTCGGCCTCCGACGCCCGTACTCGAGGGGGCACTGGTTGCGGACGTTGCGGGACCCCGGCCGGTGGCGGCTCTGGTGGGCCGAGACGGAAGCTATCGAGGAATATGCCGACGCGCTGGAGACGGCCTTCGTCGACGGGATCGACCCAGGGATCGCGGCGGCACTGCCCGAGGGCGCGCCGGTCATCCCCTTCGGGAACCTGGAGGTCTCCAGCGGCGGGCGTCGGACGCACGGCATCACGGGCGCGCTCGTCGATGAGCGACCGACCGGTGTCGGGCTCTCGGCCGGCACGTCAAGCGGCTCGGCAAGGGGCGTTCCGGCTGGCAAGTCTGCGTCGAAGCGTGCCCCGGCGACGCGCACGAGCCCGACGGCGCGCAGCCCACGGCGGCCCTCCACGGCGTCCACCAAGCCGGCCCCCGAGCCGACGCACATCTCCCGGGAGGGCCTGGCTCGACTCAGCGCCGAACTGGAGGACCTCCGCGTGGTCCAGCGTCCGCAAGTGATCTCTCGCGTCAAGCACGCTCGCGAGCTGGGTGACCTGCGGGAGAACGCGGACTACGAGGCGGCGCGCAACGAGCAGTCGTTCCTGGAAGGGCGCATCCAGTCGCTGCAACAGCTCATCGACAGCGCCGTCATCATCGCCGGCGACCGCACCGGCGAGGTGATGCTCGGCTCCACGGTGGTGGCCGAGGTCGGCGGCGACGAGGCGACCTTCCACATCGTCGGCTCGACCGAAGCGAGCCCCGGCGACGGCCGGATCTCCAACGCCTCGCCCGTAGGCAAGGCGCTGATGGGACGTCACGCCGGCGATGAGGTCCTGGTCAAGCTGCCCGTGGGCGAGATCAGCTACCGCATCGTCGAGGTGCGCTGAGCCCTTACGCCCGCCCCTTGGGCCTGGCGCGCCAGGCGGGCCTCGAGCCGTTCCTTCACCTCCGGCCACTCCTCGCGGATGACCGAGTAGTAGGCCGAGTGCCGAAGTCGTCCGTCGGCCACGATGATGTGGTTGCGAAAGATGCCCTCGAAGGTGGCGCCGATGCCCAGCAGCGCGCCGCGGGAGCGCTCGTTGAGCGCGTCGGTCTTCCACTCGACGCGGTTGGCCGCCAGCCGCTCGAAAGCGTGCTCCATCTGGAGCAGCTTGGCCTCGGAGTTGTAGCCGCGACCGTGGACGGTCGGGGAGAGCCACGTGTACCCGATCTCCAGTCGGTGGTGCGCTCGTTCGATGTTCAGGTAGTGCGTGCTGCCCACCGCCCGCCCGGTCCCCTGGTCGACCGTGGCGAAGCAGATCTGGCTCCCGTCATGCGTGGCTGCTACGGCCCATTCCACATGACGGCGCATCTGTTCCGGCGTCTTGATGGGATCGGTGAACCACCGGAAGGCGCCTGTGCCCAGACCCGCCTCGCAGAGAGCCTCGAGGTGGTCCAGCCCGAGTGGCTCCAGGCGAACTAGACGGCCCTCCAGGACGACCGGCTCGACGAGCATCGGAGCAGGTCGTGTCATCCCCTTGCGACGGCTCTGCCGGGCTCCATCTCCGCGATCGCGTGGTGGATGCCATACCGGTCCAGCAGCGCGAGGTAGGGATCGGGGTCGAACGCCTCCGGCCCCAGGACGCCGGCACCCGACCAGGCGCCCTCGGCCAGCAGCTCCATGGCGATGACCGGGTTGAAGCCGGTCTGCCAGGCGACCGGCTGGAGGCCGTGGGTCCGCAGCGTCTCCTGTGCGTCGCACCCTTGGTAGTGGTAGATCTCGCGGGCGCGGCCGTCCTTCAGGCCGGTCACCCAGGTGCCCACCACGGCGCGTCCCACCATGGCCTCGCCCAGGGTGGCCGGATCGGGCGTGAGGGCCGCCACGACATCGCGCGGCGCGACCTCGACGCCCTTCACCCGCACCTTCCTGGTCGAGTCGAGACCCAACAGGTGCAGCGTGCGCAGGACATCGATGAACTCGTCGCCGAGGGCGTATTTGAAGGTCACCTTTCGTGGCTGGAGCGAGCGCGGCACGAGCACGACCTCCTCATGCTCGACATGGACGCATTCCATGGGCCCGATGCCGTCGGGGAAGACGAAGCGCTCGGCGCCCGCGAACGGCTCCAAGGTGTACCAGCCGCGCTCCTTCTCCCAGACGATGGGCGGATTGAGGCACTCCTCGATGGTGGTCCAGATGGAGAACACCGGGGCGAAGGGGTAGCCCTCCACGCGCAGGTCCCCGCCGTCGCGGATGTTGACCTCATGGATCTCATCGAAGAGATGCTTTGCCGCATGGGCCGCGAACACGTCCGAGAGGCCGGGATCCATGCCCATGCCCACCAGCGCCAGGCGGCCGCGCTCCTCCCAGGCCTTCGCCCGGGCGAACTGCCGGTCGCCCAGCTTCACCCCCGGCTGCGCGTGGGGCTCGGTGGGGTGCGGCTCGGAGAGACTGACCGCCATGTCCATGTAGTCCACGCCGGCGGCGAAGGCGCCCTCGAATATGGGCATCACGAACGACGGATCCACCGCGTTCATCACGAGGTCCACGCCGTGTTTGCGCGCCAGGCCCTCCACGGCCGCCGCGTCCGAGGCGTCGACGCGCTCGTGGGGGTGCGTTCGGCCGTCGCCCAGCTCGCCCGCGATCCGAGCAGCGCGATCGGCGTCGTAGTCGGCCAGCACCATCATCTCGAGCCACGGCTTGCCGCGACTCAATCGGGCGATGGCCTCGCCGACGGTCCCCACTCCCACCAGCAGCACCTTCATGTGACCCTCTGAGTCGACCGGGGGCCCGCCCAAAGGCGCGGCGCTGACAACGTCATGATGCCAGCCTCCGGAAGCGCGCGGGCCAGCCGGCTTGCGTGTCGAGTACCGTTCCGCTCCATGCACGAAGCCGAGATCATCGAGCTGGTCCTGGGCTTGCTGGTCGTCGTCGCCCTGGCCGTCACCGTTTCGCGGCGCATCGGTGTCCCGTATCCCATCCTGCTGGTTGGGCTGGGCATCGTCATCGGCGTCGTCCCCGGCATGCCCCATGTGGACCTGCCGCCCGATCTCGTCTTCCTGCTCTTCCTGCCACCCATCCTCTTCGCGGCGGGGTTCTTCACCTCCATACGAGACTTTCGGGCGAACCTGCGTCCGCCTCCAGCTGGCGGTCGGGCTGGTCGTGGTCACCACTTTGGCCGTGGGCCTGGTCATCCATGGTCTCGTGCCGAGCATGGGCTGGGCACCCGCCTTCGCACTCGGCGCCATCGTGTCGCCGCCCGATGCGGTCGCCGCGACGTCGATCGCCCAGCGTCTTGGTCTGCCGCGCCGCGCGGTGACCGTGCTGGAGGGCGAAAGCCTGGTCAACAACGCCACGGCGCTGGTAGCCCTGCGGTTCGCTGTGGCCGCCGCCCTGACCCGCGTCTTCTCGCTGGGTGACGCCGTCGTGACGCTGAGCGTGGTGGCAGCCGGCGGAGTCATACTGGGGCTGGCTGTGGGCTTGGCTGCAGCGTGGCTCCTCCGACGGCTGACCGATCCTTATTCATCGGCTACAGGTCGCCGCGGATCATGTCCTCGGAGACTCGGATGCTGGGCAGCGGCGCCTGGCAGATACTTCTCTTCCTGCTGAACGGTCTGATCTTCATCCTGATCGGCCTTCAGCTCCCTTCGATCATGGCGCGCTTGAGCGACTACCCGGCAGTCGACCTTGCCCTTTACGCCGTCGCCGTGAGCGCCACGGTCGTCGCCGTGCGCATCCTGTGGATCTTCCCCGCCACGTACCTGCCGCGTCGCCTGAGTTCCAAGCTGCGGACCCGTGATCCTTCGCCCCCCTGGCAGACGGTACTGGTCATCGGCTGGGCGGGCATGCGCGGAGTGGTCTCGCTCGCGGCCGCACTGTCGTTGCCCCTGACCTTACCGGGTGGTCAGCCCTTTTCCGAGCGGCCGCTCATCATCTTTCTGACATTCGTGGTGATCCTGGTCACGCTGGTCGGCCAGGGCTTGACGCTGCCGCTCCTTATCAAGCGTCTGGGCGTTGCCGACGATGGCGGCGGGCATCACGAGGAAGCTCATGCCCGCCAAGCTGCGCTGGCCGCTGCCCAGAGCCGGATCGAGGAGCTGACAGACGAATTTCCGGATCACGACGACTTGATCGCACAGCTGCGCAACCAATACCAGCATCGCGCCGAACATCTGGGCGACCACCACCAGGGTGGACCCAGCGGCGAGGCGGAGAAGGAGCTGCTCGACCATCGGCTGATCCGGCGTGCGGTCATCGAAGCCGAGCGGGAGGCGGTGATCGGACTCCGCGACCGGGGTTCGATCAGCGATGAGGCGATGCGACGGGTGGAACGCGACCTGGACCTGGAGGAGATGCGCCTGGAAGCCTGAGCTCGTCGCGGATCAGGCGTAGCTTAGGTCGGAGCCTTCCTCATCTTGGACACTGCGCGCGCAGGTGGGGCAGTACCAGCGCGCTTCCAGCGACGTGCCGCAGGGTCCGTGTCGCAGAGCGTCATGCCCGGACCCTGATGACTCGGGACCGGTGCCACCCCAGGCCGCGAGCAGTCGCAGCACTCCCGCCAGCTCATGGCCGTCGGCTGAGAGACGGTAGTCCATGCGCAGCGGCCGGCGCGAGTACGGCTCCGACAGGATCACGCCGTCGCGTTCCAGGCGGCGCAGCCGATCGGCCAGGATGTTGGGTGCGATGGCGGCCACTGCTCCGGTTAGCTCACCGAAACGACGCGGACCGTCGAGCAGCGCCTCCACGATGAGCAGCGACCAGCGGTCACCGATGCGCGAGAGTGCCGCGTTCAGTGCGCCGATGGCCGGGGCGGTCGGTTCCACGGGGCGCATCGTACCGCGCCGCTTGCACAGAGGGATCCTCCGGGTGTACCTTGCGACTTGCAAGTCACCCATACAGGAGAACCTACCGATGAGCGCGCTCCAGGAGATCCAGTCGACGATCAGTGACCTCGCCCAACGGGTCGCTCCCGCCGTGGTACGCATCGAGGGTGGCTGGCGCGGCGCCTCGGGCGTCGTGGTCGCGTCGGGGCAGGTCATGACCAACGCCCACAACGTGCGCGACCAGGCCGTCGACGTCACCTTCCACGATGGCCGAAGGGCCCCGGGCACTGTGGCGGGGATCGACGCCGACGGTGATCTGGCGGTCATCACGGTCGAGACGGGCGCGGTCGAGCCCATCGAATGGATCTCGGATGACGGCCTCGCTCTGGGCAGGCCCGTCTTCGCCCTCAGCGCGTCAAGCCAGGGCAGCAGGATCACGTTCGGGCTCGTGTCCAGCGTGGCGCGCGCCTTCCGGGGTCCGCGCGGCCGGCGCATCTCAGGCAGCATCGAGCACACCGCACCGATGGCCCGCGGCTCTTCGGGCAGCGCCCTGGTGGACGAGCAGGGACGGCTGGTCGGCCTCAACACGAACCGCGTCGGCGGCGGTTTCTACCTCGCGCTGCCAGCGGACCAGACGCTGCGTTCCAGGGTCCAGCTGCTCGCACAAGGCGGGCCGGCCGAGAGGCCGCATCTGGGCGTGGGAATCGCGCCGGGACAGGCCGCTCGGCGCATGCGTCGCGCTGTGGGCCTGCCGGAGCGTGCCGGCCTTCTCGTGCGTGACGTGGAAGAAGGTTCGGCGGCGGCACGGTCGGGCATCGCCGAGGGCGATCTCCTGGTCTCCGCGGCCGGCCGCCCGCTCGACAGTGTGGATGACCTGTACGACGTGCTGGGTGCCACCGACGCTGCCGGGCGGCTGGAGCTGGTCATCGTGCGCGGCAGCGACGAGCGTGTGGTCAGTGTCGACCTGGCGCCCCAGGAGGGCTGAGCTCCCTCAGTCGTCCAGGGTCTCGCGTAGAAGCTCCACGGCACGCTGGAGCTGGTTGTCGGAGGAAGAAGCGAAAGCCTCCGGCGACAGCTCGGACAGGTCGGAGGGCTCGAGCAGCTCTCCGTCCACGGGCAGCTCCACCACCTCGTTGGGCGCGATGCCGCGGTCGAAGATGAGCTCGCCGTCCGGGGTCAGCCAGCGCTCGATGCCGACTCGCACGGCCGAACCGTCGGACAGTTCGATGGTGTTCAGGACCGTGCCGGTGCCGAACGTCTGCTCACCGACAAGGGTGCCGCGCTCGTTGTCGGCGATGGCTCCCGAGACGATCTCGGCCGACGAGGCGGTGCCCATATCGAGGAGCACCACCAGCGGCAGATCGGTGGCCAGGCCGTCAGGCCGCACTTCCACGGGTGCCTCCCCGCCACTCGCGTCGCGGCGCTGATAGACGACGCCTTCGTCGAGGAAATGGCTGGCCACGCCCACGGCCTCGTCGACCAGACCGCCGGGGTTCGAGCGAAGGTCGAGGACGATGGCCTCGGCGCCCCCCGCGATGGCCTCCTCCAAGGCGGTCCGGAGCGCGTCCGCGGCCCCGGACGAGAACTGGATCAGGCGCACATCCGCGATGGACGTTCCCGGCACGAAGCTCCAGCTCACCGGCTCCACCTGGATGCGCTGCCGGACGATGGTGATGTCCTCCGGCTCAGAGGCGCCGCGGTGCAGGACCGTGATGGTGACCGGCGTGCCCGCCAGGCCGCGGACGCGTTCGGCGATGCCCTCAGGCCCCAGCCGCTCGGCGGACACGCCTTCCACGGCCAGGATGATGTCGCCCGAACGAACGCCCGCCTCTTCCGCCGGCGCACCACTGATGACCGACATGACGACCGGGCGGCCCCCACGCTCACCGAGCATCACGCCGATGCCGATGAGCGTACCGCTCAACGAATCCTGCTGTGCCTGGACCTCGTCGGGCGTCAGGAAGACCGTGTGACCGGTATCGCCCAGCGCCTCGACCATGCCGCGGATCGCTCCGTAGGTCAGGTTCGTGTCGTCCAGCGCCTCGCGGTCCACATAGCGCTCCTGGATGACCTGGAGCGCCTCCCAGAAGAGGGCGAAGTCTTCTGGCGCCGCGGGCGGCACCGTAGGCGCGACGGCGGGCGCGCTCGAGGTGGCGGCCGGAGCTGAAGCGGTCGGCTGAGGCGACGCCGGTGCTGAAGCGATCGGCTGAGGCGACGCCGGTGCCGGCGACGCCGATGCGGACGGAGGCGGTGCGGTCGAAGGCGGTGCGCTAGCTACCGGCGACCCGGTCGCAGGAAGGCTGGGTGATGCCGTGGGAAGCTCGCCGGCCGGCGTCGCCGTGGCTGTCGGCGCTTCGGACGACGGGGTCAGCGACCCGCCCGCCACGGTGGTGGGTTCGGTGCTGCCGCTGGGTCCGGGCATCCCTCCCCCACCGCCGCCCAAGCCCTGGCCCACGAATAGGCCGGTCGCGAAGACGAGGACCAGCACCAGCAGGCCCGCGGATACCAGTCCGGGTCCGGGTCCGCTCGTCTTGGTCGATCGTCGAGGCCCCAGGGTCGTGCTGGTCGTGGTGGTGGTTCCATCGGTGTGCTCCATGGCCCGCATCATCGCCGGACCGCGAGGAAGCCGCTCTCAGACCCAGCTGGGCCGCGCCGTCTAGGTCCCGCGCAGGACGCGGACGGCTTCCGCCAGTTGGTCGAAGCTGTCGCGCGTGCCCGGTTCCAGCGAGCAGATCACATGATCTACGCCAAGCTCGGCCCACTCACCCAGGCCATCGGTGATGGCCGGCACGGAACGCATGTCCATCGCCGCGTCCGCGTCCAGCGGGTCCTGCTGGGTGGCGGAGTCCACGATGCGCAAACCGACAGTGATCGAAAGGGTGGCCGGGTCACGACCGACCTCGTCGCAGGCCGCCAGCAGATCGTCTCGGCGCCTGGGGAAGCGCGTGGGCCGGCCGAACCAGGCCGCATTCCAGGCGTCGGCATGCTCCGCAGTCAGGCGCAACATGCGCGGGCCGCGAGCGGCGATGAGGATGGGTGGGCCCTCCTCGCGCGGGCCCCGCGGCAGCAGCTCGGCCGCGATGGCCGAGCTCCAGCGACCCTGGACGTCGACCTGGCCATCTCGGAGCAAGCCCGCGATGATCCCCAGCGCTTCCTCGAAGCGTGAGAAGCGGTGATCGAACCCCAGGCCCAGAGCGTCGAACTCCGGCTCGTGCCAGCCAGTGCCGAGGCCCAGGATGAGGCGTCCCGCACTGACCTCGTCGGCCGTCGCGGCCATCTTGGCCAGCAGTGCCGGGTTGCGGAATGGGGTCGCCAGCACCAGGGTACCCAGCTCCAGCCGCTGGGTGGAGGCGGCCAGCGCGGACAGGATGGTCCAGCACTCCCAGGTGCCGAACGGTCGCTCGCCGGGGAAGCGGTAGAGCACATGGTCGAAGACCCAGACCGAATCGAGGCCACCCGCCTCGGCTCGGTGGGCCAGCTCCCATACCTCCGACCAGGGCTGGATCTCGCCCGTCTCGGGCGTCTGGGCGATGGGCAGGACTACCCCGACCTTCATGCCCAGGCTCCTTTGGGAGCGGCGGTCAGAAGACCTGCGGGCACCAAGGCTTCCGATCCGTATGGAAAAGAGCGTCGAGCCGGGCCCATGCGCCGTCGGTCGCCTCGGTCGTTCGGCCCGCGCGCGCCAGGTCGCCGGCGCTGAAGGCGCCCAGGTAGAGGCAGGCCAGATCGTTGATGTCCAGCGCGATGTCTGCCGGCTCGTCCGTCCGCTCAACGTGCGGCACGTCACCGGTCGTGTCGAGCGCCCAGCGCCCGGCTGTCTGGGGCCGAAAGGAGTCCGCGATCTCCATCACCAGACGATCGCTGGCGGCATAGCTGCGCCCCGAGAGAGCTCCGGCGACATCCAGGATGCGCAGCCACAGGGCGTCGCCGACCTTCAGCTCCAGATGTCGCGGCTCGGCCGCGAGCAGCAGCAGCGGATGATCGACAGGCTGAAAGCCAGCGCGGATGGTGGTGATCAGGTCATGTCCGAAACAGAAGCGCCACAAACCCCGGGTCGCGCGTGGCGATGTGGCCATCAGCTCACGCACCTCCAAAGCGCGCTTCTCCCAGTCCCCCGCGGTGCGGTAGATGAGATAGCCCTCGACTTGCCCTCCCACTTCATACAGCAGGAAACGCTTCGGTCCCGCTCCCCGGCGATGGTGTTCCGGATCGTCCAGGACCTCCACGTCCCACCAGGCGCTCGATCGGTCGAAGAAGCCCGGCGTGACGGCACGGATCGCTTCGTAGACGGCGGGGAACTGCTGTGCCGCCGTCGCCCGCGTGACCATGCGCGTGGCACCCTCGGGCTCGATGGCCAGCCGGAAGGCCGACCGGGCGCGAGGAACCTCCAGCCGTGCCTCGACGGCGGCCAGCCCGTAACCGAAGCGCTGATAGATGCTGCCCTCCGAAGCCCACAGGATGGCCACCGGCTCGCCTCGCCGTGCGACATCGTCCAGCTGGGCTTGCATCAGCTGGGTCAAAGCACCCTGTCGTCGGTGCGTGGGCAGGATGCCCACAGCCGTGACGCCCGCCGCGCCGATCTCGCCCCCCGGCACCGTCAGGCGATAGGTGAAGGCGCCGCCACCTCCGACGATGACCTCACCGTCCACCGCTGCCAGGATCCTGTCCGGCTCGGCGATGCGCTCGAAGGAGGCGAAGTCGTCGTCGCGTGACTCCCCACCGA
>JACCQX010000128.1 GCA_013813905.1 Chloroflexota bacterium | reverse complement strand
CGGTGCCGGGCATCAGCCGGGCCCTGGCGGAGCGCATCCGCGACCACCTGGACGCCTGACGCAGCAAACGTCATAGCCGGCCCTGCCCGGCCGCGCAGGGTGGTCGACGACCGCCGCGGTCTGGACTGGGTCCTGTCCAGACCGCCTGTCCCGGCACCCTCGTGATAGAGTCCGCCGCGATGCGTCGCATCCTTCCTTTCCTCATCGTCGCCGTCGGTCTGCTCGCGCTCGCCGTGGCCGTGCTGCCCATCAACCGCCCCTTCACGGACCCTCCCCGGGCCATGGATACGCGGCTGGGTCTTGACCTCCGCGGCGGTCTGCGTGGCGAGTACCAGGTCATCGCCACGGACGACCAGCAGGTCACGCCGGAGATCCTGGAGACGACTCGCTCCATCATCGAGCAGCGCGTGAACGCGACCGGTCTGTCGGAGCCGATCGTGCAGACGCAGGGCACCAACCGGATCAGCGTGGAGATCCCGGGGGTGGAGAACGTCGATCAGGTGCGTGACCTCATCGGCTCCACCGGTCGCCTGGACTTTGTCCCGGTTCCAGCTGAGTTCAGCCCGTCAGTGGTCGACGGTGCGCCGCTGCCCGCAGGCATGGACGTCACGCCACTGTTCAGCGGCGATGAGATCGCGGTCGCGCAGCCAGCCTTCGGCGACACGGGACAGCCCGAGGTGCAGTTCACCCTGAAGGAGAATGGCGCGCGCCTCTTCGAGGAGTACACCCGCGCCAACATCGGTCAGCGCTTCGCCATCGTGCTCGACGAGGTCGTCGTCTCGGCCCCGACGATCGAAGGTGCGATCCCAGGGGGACAGGCTCGCATCACGGGAAGCTTTACGGTCGAAGAGATGAACAACCTCGTCACGGTGCTCAAGTACGGCGCGCTGCCGCTGGAGATCAACGAGGTCGGCTTCAGTCAGGTCAGCGCCACGCTGGGGCAGAGCTTCCTGGAGCAGAGCCTGGTCGCGGGCGCGATCGGTCTGGGGCTGGTCTGCCTCTTCATGCTGCTGCACTATCGCCTGCCGGGGGCCGTGGCCATCGTGGCGCTCATCTATTACGGCATCGTGATGCTGGCGCTCTTCCGCTTCATCCCGGTCACCTTGACGCTAGCCGGCGTGGCTGCGGCGGTGCTGTCCATCGGCATGGCGGTCGACGCCAACGTGCTCATCTTCGAACGGACCAAGGAGGAGCTTCGCGCCGGGAAGACCGTCTCGTCCGCCGTCGAGGCCGGCTTCAACCGCGCCTGGACGTCGATCTTCGACGCCAACGTGTCGAGCCTCATCACGGGCGCGATCCTGTACTACTTCGGCTCGCCCATCATCAAGGGCTTCGCACTGGTTCTGATCCTGGGCGTCATCGTCTCGATGTTCACGGCACTTACGTTGAGCCGCGAGATCCTGCGCTGGGTGGTCCGCCAGTCGTGGTCCAAGCGGGCCGCCTTCTTCGGTGTGGCCGAGGACGAGTTCACCATCGCCGCGGCTCCGGTCCGCGGCCGCTCGCGAGAAGCCGGCGCTCGTGTTTGACATCATCGGGAAGCGGCGCTGGTTCTATCTCTTCAGCCTGCTGGTCACCATCCCGGGCATCTTTGCCATCCTCCTGACCTTCCTGCCGGGGGCCCGGATGGGACTCCAGTTCTCCATCGACTATACCGGCGGGACGATCTGGGAAGTGCACTTCGAGGAAGGCACGCCGGAGACAGCGGACGTGCGCGATGTGCTCGTCCAGCAGGGTCTGCCCGACTCCAGTGTGGCTATCACCACCGCCGGGGACCGCCAGTACATCCTGATCCGAACCGAGGAGATCGGCCTCCAGGAGCGGGCGCCGGCCACGCCGCCACCGACGGTCCAGCCCAGCGGCTCGGCCGATCCATTGGCATCGCCCGGCGCTTCGTCCTCGCCAGATCCCAGCGGCTCACCTGATCCATCCGCATCGCCGGGCGCATCCTCGTCGCCCGTGCCGTCTCCGTCGCCGGGCATGATCGTGCCCACCGACGGGGAGCTCGGCGCGCTCGCGGCGGCTCTCGAAGAGCGGTTCGGACCCATCGACGAGGTGCGCCAGGAGTCGTCCGTCGGCCCCGTCATCAGCCAGGAGGTGGTCACCGGCGCGATCCTGCTGATAGCGCTGGGGTCGATCGGCATCCTGCTCTGGATGACGTTTCGGTTCGGCGACTTCCGGATGGGGACCGTGGCCATAGCTGCGCTGGTGCACGATGTCGTGGTGGTGCTGGGCATCTTCGCCATCCTGGGCACGCTTTTCGGCCTCCAGCTCGACGCCCTGTTCGTGACGGCCATGCTGACCGTCATCGGCTTCAGCGTGCACGACACCATCGTCGTGTTCGATCGCGTGCGGGAGAATCGGATCAGGCACGCGGGCGAGCCCTTCGCCGCCATCGTCAACCACTCACTGCTCCAGACGCTGGGCCGCTCGGTGAACACCTCGCTGGTGGTGTTGATCACGCTGGCCTCATTGCTGCTCTTTGGTGGTGACGCCATCCGCTCGTTCATCCTGGCCCTGCTCATCGGCATCGTGTCGGGCACCTACTCGTCGATCTTCAACGCCAGCGCCCTGCTGGTCGATTGGCACGAATGGGCCGAGCGACGTCGCCAGCGGGCCTTCTTGCAGACGCGCGCAGGCGGATAAGTCCGAGTGGAGGCGCGGGTGCGAGACTCGGGCATGACCGAGCTGACATCTCGCTATCGCTGGATCCTGCCAGCATCGGTGGACCCCTCGCCGGAGCTCCTGGGAGGAGCGCTTTCACGCGGTATCTCCCGGCGACTGCTCAGGGTGCTGGCGGCCCGCGGACACCGGGACGGAGACGCTCTGGCGGCGCTCTTCGATGACCCGGTGGCTGGCTTGCACCCGCCTGCGCTGCTGCCCGGCGCGCCTGCCTTCAGGGAACGCATCCGCCTGGCCCGAAGCCGTGGTGAGCGCGTGCTGGTCTTCGGAGACTTCGACGCGGACGGCCTGACCGGCCTGGCGATATTGGTGCGCGCCCTGCGGATGCAGGGGCTGGACGCGGCGCCGTACGTGCCCCGCCGTCTGGAGGAGGGGCACGGTCTCTCGATGGCGGCGGTGGAGCGCGCCCGGGCCGAAGGCCGTTCGGTGATCGTCACCGTCGACTGCGGCATCTCCAGCGTCC
>JACCQX010000120.1 GCA_013813905.1 Chloroflexota bacterium | reverse complement strand
CATGACTCCGTGACGCAGGCGCTCTTCAGCATGACTCTCACCACCCGCACGGTGGAGCTCTTGCTGCGCCGCGACCCGGCCGAGGCCCGCCGACAGGTCACGTTGCTCAAGGAGCTCCAGCGGGACGCGTTGGCAGAGATGCGTGCCCTGATCTTCGCCCTGCGCCCCGGCAGCCTGGAGAAGGACGGCCTGCTTCAGGCGCTGCGTACCTACGCCGCGGCCGTGGAGCAGCGCAGCGGACTGAGCGTCAGCGTGGAGAGCTCCATCGACGAGCGGCTGGCGCCGGATCTGGAGGACGCGCTCTTCCGCGTCGGGCAGGACGCGAGGGTCATCGAGGCCGTCTCCGAGGCGTATGCGCGCAAGTACGGCGAGGATGCCTCGGTGGGGCGTATGTTCCTGCCACGGGCTCGGCGCTCCACGCTGGAGCTGCTGCTCTCCCCGGCCGAGGGCGATCCTATCCAGGCGGCCCTTCAGACGCCGTGACCGCGCGCTAGACGCCGCGGATCGAGCGCGGCATCGGCTCGGCCGGTCCAGGTTCGGACGGGGCGTCGACGCTTGGCTGCGAGGCGTCGGCACCGTCTGCTTCGGCGCCCGATCGGCCTCGCACTAGCGTCAGGCGCTCCGCGAGCGGCACCTCCGGCGGTCGACTGTCGTGATCAGGCTTTTCGTTCGACTCAGCTTTCGCGGGCGCGCCACGTCGGCTGCGCGCCGAGGAGCGGGCAGCTGCTCGTCGGCCGGGGCGTGACTTCGCGACGGCCAGCTCTTCGGTGGCCTGCTCGGGCGCGTCCAGGTCGCCCGCAGGGGGGCGGCGGTCGTCCGCGATGTGCCGCGCCGGCGCACCGATGCGGTCCACCAGGGCACGCTGCTGGGTCTGCACGATGCCGTCGCAGATGCGTTCGACCTCCGTCTCGAGCCACAGCGCAGTGTGTGAACCGACCGAGTAGTCAGCGTCCCCGAAGGCCTGGATGCGGCCCTGACGCGCAAGCTCCTTGATCTGGAGGAACTCACCGCGCGAGTCGCGACGGTAGACGCCGAAGGTGGCTCCGCCGCTGCCTCCCACGAGCGAGAAGGCGGGGATGTCCGAGGGCCCGTCTGCCACGTAGATCATCCGCTCGAAGGGCACCCGGCGATCACCGGGAGCGATGGACGCATTGACGTCGATCTCCCGCGGGTACTTGTTGCTGCCCTTGTTGATCTCGAAGATGGCGCGCGTCTTGGAGGTGTTGTCGATGAGGTAGCCGACCTCGGTGACCTCCCCCGCGCGGTGGGACCGCTCGTTGGGGTCCGGCGCACCAGCTTCTGGCGGAAAGAGAGCCTGCTGCTCGCCCCGAAGGTAGCCCGGGGGGTGCGGCGCATCGACGAACTCGCAGGCCCAGACATCGTCCACGTAGGGCGCGATGGCGCTGCCCAGGATCATCTGGCGCAGGCCGTTGGAGATGACGTAGTGCTCCAGGCGGATGTCGTGCTGGCGGTAGCGCGGATCATCGGCGACACGTCTCCGCAGCCGCTCGAAGAAGTCGGGCAGGCCGGGATAGAACGTCAGCTGGCTGCCCAGCCGGCGCAACAGCTCGTTGGAGAGTCCGGCCATGGCGCCGGCCCGGACGTATTCGAGCAGGTGGTGGAGGTAGACCACGTCCGTGGAGACCCGCTGGCTGCCGTGCCGCCGATACCAATCGGGCAGGGCATTGACCTCTCGCCAGAACTCCACCTCGTCCACCCCGAAGTGCCGCAGCAGGGGAGCCTGCATGTAGCCCGGGATGAGGGTCTTGTCGAAATCCCAGATGATGGCCACGGTGTGCTGGAACCAGAGCGAGTCCGTGGTCGCGCGTTCAGGGGTCATGGTTCGCGCCCTAGGAGCGCGCCGGCGAGCGCCGCGCACCGGTACGGCCGCTCGAACCTGACCTGGAGCCGCCCCCGTACGACCGGGGACCGTTGCCGCGTCCGTTCTCCGAGGCTCGTGGCGCACCGATGGCCGGCTCGAAGCCGCGCACGATGCGCACCCGCAGGTCACGCTTGAGGAGACGGTTGATGGACTTGAGATCGTCCTCCTCATCCAGCGAGACGAGCGAGATGGCGCGCCCCGGCGCGCCGGCCCGACCGGTGCGGCCGATGCGGTGGATGTAGTCCTGTGCCTGCACGGGGAGCTCGAAGTTGATGACCTGGGGCAGCGCCTCGATGTCCAGGCCGCGCGCCGCCACGTCGGTGGCCACCAGGACACGCACCTCGCCGGAGCGGAAGGAGGCCAGCGCCCGTTCCCGTTCGGGTTGGGAGCGGTCGCCGTGGATGGCCACCGCCTCGATCCCGGCACGGTCCAGCCAGGAGGCCAGCCGGCCGGCCATGATCTTGGTCCGAGTGAAGACGAGCACCTGGCGCAGGTCGCGGGTGCGCACCAGATGGGCCAGCAGCTCCCGGCGCTTCAGCGCATCGACCAGGTAGACGACCTGCTCGACCATCTCCGCCGAGGTAACGGCGGGCTCGATGTCCACCTCAGCGGGCTCGCTCAGGATGGTCGCGGCCAGACGACGGATCTCGGCAGAGAAGGTCGCCGAGAAGAGCAGGTTCTGCCGCTTTGCGGGCAGCAGGGCGATGATGCGGCGGATGTCATCGATGAAGCCCATGTCCAGCATGCGATCCGCCTCGTCCAGCACCAGGACCTCGACCTGGCCGAGGTTGACGGTCCGGCTGCCGGCATGGTCCAGCAGGCGACCGGGCGTGGCCACGAGGATCTCCACTCCGCCCGAGAGCGCCTTGTCCTGCGGCCCCATGGGCACGCCGCCGTAGACGACCGTGGAACGCAGCGGCAGGTGGCGGCCGTAGCCACGGAAGCTCTCCTCCACCTGCACGGCAAGCTCGCGGGTCGGCGTCACGATCAGCGCACGGACGGGATGGCGCGCCGGAGAGAAGCTCGAGTTGGCATGTGGCTTCAGGCGCTGCAGGATGGGCAGCGCGAAGGCGGCGGTCTTGCCTGTGCCGGTCTGCGCACGTCCCAGCAGGTCGCGACCCTCCAGGACCAGCGGGATGGCGCCGCTCTGCACCGGTGTCGGTTCGGTGTAGCCCTCGTCGGACACAGCGCGAAGGAGCTCGGGGCTGAGCCCGAGCGCGTCGAAGGTCAAGATCCCTGTCTCCTGGGCAAGTCAGCGCAGTCTACAGGCGAGGTCCGACGTCCGAGCCTGCCGGCGGCGGCGCTGACGGCTGGAAGATCCGGTCGAGGACCGCCATCTCTGCCGCGAGGACCAGCGGACGGCGGTGCAACCGATCGCTGGGGGCCGAGGCGTTGAGCGACCTCACGGCCCGCTCGTGCGCCGCGACCAGCTCGCGCAGCCGGCTGCGGTACCAGCCCTGGCTGACGACCGTGGCGTCACGCGCTCGCTGCAGCAGGACATCGCGCTGGGCACGGATGCGACGGCACTCCTTGTCGGCCTCTATCCAGGGAGGAGACATGCCCGCGTTGCGCAGCATCGAGAAGGCCAGCTCCCACTCGCCAGCACCGGGACCTGCCGGTCGAGGCAGCGGACGGCCGTGCTGTGGAAGGCCGTCGAAGTCGCCGCGCTCCTGAGCCTCGCGGATCAGGCGCTCGATGTACGTCTCCCGCGTCTCACTCATCGCCGCGCTCGACCGGTTCGGGATGGAGCCGGAAGGCGGGACCACGCCCGAGCCGCTCGGCAGGGGTGCCGTAGCGCAGGATGAGCGCGGAGATCGCGGCGGCGAAGGCGCTGCCGTCCAGCGGCTCCGCCCGATATACGCCGCTGTGTCCGGCCCACGCCGCCGACAGGTAGGGATGGACCGCCAGGTTGAGTGCCCAGTGCGCGGCAGGGCTGCCGGCGGCCACCAGGAGGGAGCCGTCGGGCTCCTCCACGAAGCCGACCGTGGCGCGCGCTGTGCGTCCGGAGACTCGGCCGCGGGTGCTGAGCTCGACCACGCGGCCCTGTTGGGCGAGGCGCTCGCCCATGGAGGGTCCGAGGGCGTCCCGCTGCGGTGCCTGACCGTCGGAGTGTCGTCCGTGGCTGTCGGGGAGCATCGCCGCAGCGTAACGCGCCGGGTCAGCGAGGGCCGCGACCGGCCCCGCAGATGGGACAGGTCGCCCGACCGGCGGAGTCCAGCTCCATGTAAGTGGTGCAGCCATTGGTCGGGCAGTAGAGCCCGCGGTTGGCAGCGCCGTTGCGTCGCAAACGTCGCCGTGCCGTGGCGTGCTGGCTGAGGGTGGATGTCGAGAATGGTCTGGTGTTGAGCATGGATCTCTTCCTGGGCGGTCGGGGCGGCGACGATGCGTCGGGGCCGGACCGCTCCACATGGCTGAAGACTCCACGACCCGTAGCACGGATCGGAGTCGTATGAGATCCCTCTGGGCTGCCGCGGGAGCGAGGACGATGGGTGCTCAGACCTGCGGAAGACCTTCGGGGATGACCGAAGTGTAGCGTAGACACCGGGATGATGCCGGATGGCGGCCGGCGTGCCACTCCCGAAGGTCCTGGGTCGGGTTCCACGCCGCGGAATCGAACGACCCACGCTCCCCTTGGAACGTGGGTCCCTACGTGCCCCCAGGTCAGCCGGGTCTGCCGGCCCGCATATCGGTACTGATGTTGCCGGCCCGGGGCCGGGTGGCGAGGTTCGTCGAGCCGCGACTCTCGTCTTGCGTGCTCGGCAGCGAGGACCCGCTTTGCAGCGAGCCGTCGCTCCGGCCGATCCGAGGATCATGTTGACGAAGATGGTTCGACACGCTCGGCAGCACCTCTTGCTGAACATGGTACCCCGCCATGCAAGGGCCGGCTCGAGGGGCCTCGCTGAAGGCTGGCGCTCTGGGATCGGTCCGGTGCCGCGGCGTACCATTCCGGGATGCGGCCCGATCGGTTGTACTTCACCGGTGATGCCGAAGCTGACGCGCTCCTGGCACGAGAGCCGATGGCCCTGCTCATCGGCTTCGTGCTCGACCAGCAGGTCACGGTCCAGAAGGCCTTCAGAGGCCCTCTGGAGCTGAGGCGCCGGCTCGGTACGCTGGATGCCGGCGAGATCGCGGCGATGGACCCGACCATCGTGGAGAAGGCATTCCG
>JACCQX010000117.1 GCA_013813905.1 Chloroflexota bacterium | reverse complement strand
GCCGCACTCGCCGCGCGCTCGCGCTCGATCGCCCTGCGTGCCGCGGGTGCGGCGGGGATCACGGCGGTCATCGCCATCACCCTGCCGGACGCCAGGGCACTCGCCCCAGTGGTGGCCGGCGTGCTCGTCGCGCTGCCGTCCCGCGGCCGTCCCCCGGCTGGGACGGACCAGGTGTGAACGAATGGCTGCTCATCGCCATCGGCCTCGTCACGTACGGCAGCCGTGCCGCCGCACTCGTGTTCCTGCCACGGCCCAGCGCGCGCGTGGAGGAGGTGCTCGCGCGCATGCCGGCGCCGATCTTCGCCAGCCTGGCGGTCCTGTCGCTTATCGAGGCTGACGGGGGACTGGCCGGCGGTCCGGTGCTCCTGGCGGCGCTCGGTGCCCTGGCCATGACTCCCCGGCGCTCCCTCGCGGTCTGCCTGGCCGGCGGCCTGGCGGGCTACCTCGTGGGGCAGCTGCTCCTCTAGGACCACGACGAACCGGATGCCTGGTCATATCCTTCCGGTGTGACGCTCTTCCGCCTGACCGATCCGGGAGTCCTCATCGAGCCCATCGTGGTGGTGGCCTTCGACGGCTGGGTGGACGCCGGGTCGGCGGCGACCGCGGCCGCCGCGCGACTGGCCGAGGGTTCGCAGGTCATCGCCACCTTCGAGGCCGATCTCTTGTTCGACTATCGCGCCCGCCGCCCGACGCTGGAGATCGTGGATGGTCGACCGAGCAAGCTGACCTGGCCTGAGCTGACGGTCCGCTGTGTCCGCATAGCGGAGCGCGACGTGCTCATCGTGGCGGGTCCGGAGCCCGATTACCGCTGGCGCGAGCTTGCTGGCGACATGGTCGATCTGGCCCAGCGGCTGGAAGTGGTGGAGTGGATCAGCCTGGGCGCCATCCCCGCCGCCGTGCCGCACACCCGGCCCATCCCCGTCATGGGCACCGAGTCCAACCCGGGACTGTTGCGCGCCGGCATCCAGCCCGGGCCGGCCGGCGTGCTGCGTGTCCCCTCGGCGGCATCATCGGTCATCGATCATGCCGTTTCGGCGTCCGGCATCGCGGCCCTGGGCTACTACGCGCAGATCCCGCATTACGTCAGCGGGCCCTATCCGGCGGCTGCCCTGGCGCTGCTGCGTGCCGTCGGCCGCCACCTCGGCACGGAGATCGGCCACGGCTCTCTGGAGGATGAGGCGCGGCAGCTGCGCACGTCGCTTGACGCTGCGGCCGCCCTGGACGAGCAGACCCGCACCTACGTGGAGCGGCTGGAGGCGATGGTCGATGAGGCTCGGCTGCCCTCTGGCGACGAGCTCATCTCCGACATCGAGCGGTTCCTGCGGGACCGCGGTACGGGGCGTCCGCAACCGGATTGAGGCCGGAATGCGAGCCGCCCGGGACGAACGCCCGTGCGCGCTACGTCATCCGTCGGTCGCCCAGGAACCAGGTTGCGGATACGCTGCCTGCCATAAGTATCGACAGACACGGTCGGCCCGGTCGACCCAGAGGGAGGGATATGCGCCACTCAAGACTCGCGCTCGCCGCTGTGCCCATCATCTTGACCGTCACGGGCTGCGTCACCGTGGCCCCCGGAGCGTCGCCGCCTGCCAGTCCCGCGCCGACGGAGGCCGCCAGCTCCTTGCCGAGCCCCCTGGTCACCAGCGCACCCTCGGCTACCCCGCAGCCGCCGACCCAGTCGCCCAGCGCCACCGCCTCGGCCGAGCCCACAGCCTCGGCCGCGCTCAGCGCCACGCCGGTATCCGCGGCGCCCTCAGCGGACCCGGTGCCCAGCGACTCGGCGAGTGCCCCCAGCGTCCCACCCGTCGCGCCCGACTCCACGCTCGTCTTCGCCGACTCCTTCGACTCCGATGCGAACGGGTGGGGCGTGGTCGATGTGGGCTTCGGCAGCATCGAGTGGTTCGACGGTGCCCTTGCCTTTGCCGCGGAGTCGGCGCAGGGCAGCCTTCAGAGCACCAAGCCGGTACCCGACGGGGTGGCCTGGGAAGAGCTCGGCGGCAGTGCCGACTTCACGCCTATCGAGGGCTCCGACACGATCATGGGCCTCTACTGCTCGCCGGGCGATGGGACGCTCATCGGCGGACTGGTGAGCGTCGACGGTACCTGGCTGGTGGTGGCCGGCACGCAAGACTCCGTGACCGTCGTCGATCAGGGCCAGGTGCCTGAGGGTGCCCTGGCGGTCGGTCAGACCTCCACGGTCGCCTTCCAGTGCTCCGGTGCCGACGATGCGCTGAGTCCCATGGTGCGGCTGGCCGTCGGTTCCGAGATCCTGGCCACGACGGAGGTGCCCACCGAATACGCCTCCATGCCCACCTTCTCCACGGTAGGACTGTGGGTCGAGCCGGTCACGCCGCCCATGTTGGTCGGTGTGGACGAGGTGCGCGTGGTCGGCCGTCACGTGCCCCGCCGCGAGACCCTGGGTCCGCCGCCCACCACGGCCCCCTGATCGCACCTCAGAGCTAGATCTCGACGCGTGCCTTGCCTACAGCCAGCATGTAGACCGTCGCCTCCTCCACGCCGTCCACACCGAGCATCGCGTTGATCGGGTCGTCCATGAAGGCGCCGATGCCGCAGGCGCCTAGGCCCATCGACGTGGCGGCGAGGTAGAGGTTCTGGCCGATATGACCGGCCTCCAGGAGCCCGTAACGGTAGCTGCGGTCCTGGTAAGCGGAAGCGCATGCGCTGCATGATGTTGGTCAAGAACAGGACCACATTGCACTGGCCCAGGTACTCCTGCATCAGCCCCTGTGTCACGACATGCTCGCGCAGGTCGGCCCCACGTAGGAGATGCAGGCCGTGCTCGCGAAAGTCGTAGTGGTAGACCCCCCGCACAAGGCCCTCCACGTTGTGCACGACGGGGTAGATCTCGATGGGATAGAGGGCGCCCGAGGACGGCGCCGTGCGATGGGCGCTTCCCAGTTCGTCGGTGCTGATGCCGCTGCTCAGGTGCAGGATGCGGGACAGCTCCGCCCGACTGAGCGCGGCACGCGAGTAATCCCGCACGGAGCGGCGCCGGACGATCGCCTGCTCGGTGGCAAGCCCGCCTTCGAGCGATGGGACGGGAAGCCGCACGAGCGGCCGACCGGGGTACTCCTTGTAGAGCGGCGGCTGCTGGCCCCAGTTCGCGACGCTGCCCAGGACATCGATGACGCCGGGCTTGCTCCATTGGTGGTAGACGACGCCGACGTCGGACCCCTGCGGGATCTGCGGCGGGGGCCGAAGGCCGCGACCCAGTGCCCAGCCGCCCACGGCTCCGGCACCCAGACCCAGGAGACCACGCCGTGACAATGCGAAGGCGCCCGCCGAGCGGAGAGACGGAACGGGCGGAGCAGGTGCCGGCCGACGTGCCCGGCCAACGTGTGGTACCAGAAGTCGTTGAGGTCCCAGAGGTCCGCGACGATGCCCGTCATGCCCGTCAGGATGTCTCCTTGGGCTGCAGGTGTACCGGCCGTCATGCTCGCCGACCGTGCTCGCCGACCGTGCTGCGGCCGTACATCGCAGCGACCCGTAGCCCGGCCACGACAGAGGCTGAGGTCGCACTACGTCATGGGTCCCATGAGTCGAGGACTGACGCCACACGGGCCTGACCGATGACCCGGCGAGTGCCCTGGGGCGTCTCTTCCGGACGTTGGTCGAGCGCCCCTCGACCGGCTGACCTCCGCGGGCGGCCGTCCAAATTACCTGACAGGCTTCGGCAACATCACGCCTATGCTGGGCGGGCGATGCGTGCCAGCCGCCTGGTGAACCTGCTACTGCTGCTCCAGACCCGCGGCGGCCTGACCGCGCGCCAGCTCGCCGCCGAGCTGGAGGTCTCGGTGCGCACCGTCTACCGCGACGTGGAGGCGCTGAGCGAAGCGGGCGTGCCGGTGTACGCGGAGCGAGGGCCGCATGGCGGCGTCCGACTCGTCGATGGCTATCGCACTCGGCTGACCGGCCTGAATGAGGGCGAGGCCCAGGCGCTCTTCCTGTCCGGTCTACCGGGGCCGGCCGCTGAGCTTGGCCTTGGTACCGTCGTTGCCGCGGCGCGGCTGAAGGTGCTGGCGGCGCTGCCTCCGGAGTTGCGCGTGCGTGCCTCCCGGCTCACGCAACGCTTTCACCTGGACGCACCGGCCTGGTTCCGGCCCGCGGAGCCGGTACCGCACCTGGAGGCTGTGGCGACCGCCGTGTGGGAGGAGCGTCGGGTGGACGTGGCCTACCAGCGCGCCGATCGGATCGTCCATCGATCGCTCGATCCGTTGGGCATCGTGCTGAAGGCCGGGATCTGGTATCTGGTGGCAGCGACGGATGGTCAGATCCGCAGCTATCGCGTCTCTCGCGTGCAGGGTGTGACCATCACGGACGAGCGCTTCCAGCGGCCGGCCGACTTCGATCTGGTCGCCTTCTGGGATGACGCCATAGCGGCCTATCAGGAAAGCCTGCCCCAGTTGGACGCGGTCCTGCGTGTCCAGGCCGACGCCGTCGGCTGGCTGGCGAGATCGGTCGGCGACCCTGTCTGGGCCACGGCCACGCAGGGACCGGACCCGGCGGAACCGGACTGGGTCCGAGTGTCGCTGCGCGTGGAGACGATCCAAACGGCCCTGGCGGACCTGCTGCGTTTGGGCCCCAGAGTGGAAGTCCTGGAACCGACGGCGTTGCGCGAGGCCGTCATCGGCGAAGCGCAGGCGATGCTGCTCCGGTACGGGAGCAGCCAGGCTGGTGCCCTACCGCTTGAACCAGGCGCGCGCAGCGCTTCGGATGGTGGCACGGGTCCGACCCTGACGTGATGGCCCGACCAGCCGCCGGCGGGAAGCAGCCTCCATGGCTCGTGCCCGGTCCGCCTGGACCGCATCTAGAAGCTCGTCGTACTGCATGTGGCTCTCCTCGTCTGCTCGGTACGGGCACCATACCGCGCAGACCTGTCAGAAAGTGTCAGGATCCCTCGTCGCAGGGGGAAACTGACCGCTGCCTCGACGGGGAGATGCGAGCGCGACGTACCATCGCCCCGTGACTCCCGATCTCGAGCCTTGCGTGCGCATCGCCTGGACCGCCGATGGCTTTGACCTGATCCACGTCCAGGCTCGCTGGCGCTCCCGGGATGAACTTGACCGGTTCGCCCGCGGGGTCGCCGACGCGGCACTCATCAACCGCACGCTCGTCGAGCTGCGCACCGCGCTGCGCCGTGAGTTCCCGGGCCTGTTCGAGCTGGAGACGGCGCGCGACGACGGCCGCGGGACACGGGTCATCGTCCGCTTCCATCCGCCACCCGGCGAGCCCAACCCGGACCCCTACGTCTGATCGGGACGTCGGCTCCGACGTGTCGGTGGCGGGCCGCTACCTGGCGGTCGCCTTTGAGAGCTTTCGGATGGTCAGGTCGCTGATATCCCTACCGCGGTAATAGTTGCGATCGACGCAGCCGCCCACGCCGCGGACGCGACCGCACTTGGTCCACTGCCAGATGGACCAGCCGTTGCCGTGCCATCGCCGGGCGGGCACGCTGGGCCGCCGGGTGCCGTAGTGAGCCACCCACAGGACTTCGAAGCCGGCTCGGGCAACGGCCCTCGTGTTGCCGACCCTGCCGGTCCAGAAGCCGGGACTGGTGTAGATCATGGGCTCGACGTCCAGTCGGCGCTCCACGTGGCGCAACCAGGTCAGCGTCCACCTTCGCAGTGCGCTGGAACCGAGTCCGCCGCTGACCTCGATGTCAAGGACCGGCGCCAGATTGCGCGGCGTGAGGTCGGCGCGGCGCAGGAAGTACTTGGCTTCGAGCCGCGCGTCGTTGCGGACGCCGCCGCCCTGGCGTCCCGGTCGAGCGAAGTGATAGGCCGTGAACTTGAGGCCTACCTTCTCGGCCCGGGCCTTGTTGCGGTCGTACCAGTGGTCCTTCATCCAGGTGCCGTCGGTGGCCTTGACGATGGCGAAATCGATGCCGTCGCTGGCCACCCGACGCCATCGGATGTAGCTCTGCCAATGTGAGACATCGATGCCCGTGTCATAGCCGCGGCCCTTGGCGGGACCCCTGGCGGGTTGGGCGCGCCGCTGGGCCGCGGCCTTCGTGTCCTGCACGGCCGGGTCCACGGCGACAGCCGGGACTGTCGAGAGGAGTGCGAGCAAGAGCGCCGCTGGGGCGGCGCGCTGGATCGATGGGCTGCTTCGGGTCACGGCGGCGATTCCCTCGGGTGCTTTTTGCGGCAGCGCGGGTTCGGCTGCGTACTTGAGGGATGGTCCCGCTTCCACATCTTCGGCGTCCCCCCCGCCGGTGGTGTCAGATTGCACCATACTTTCGTCCGGGTCACCGAGCGTGATCAGCGGCAGAAGTCAGGCGGGGTCCATGTCAGGTCGCGAGGCTAGCTGAGGTGGGGCTAGCCGCCCGCGCGCTGAGCCGACTTGCGGGCGCGCTTGGCGGCTTGGTAGCGAGCCAGGGCTTCCTCGGAATCCACGTCGCCCAAGGTCGGTCCATCGGGTAGCACGGCGTCCCAGCCGTCGAGTGAGACCCCGAATCGTCGGGCGAGGATGACGAGCAGCCCATCGGCCTTCATGCCGCCGATGCCCGGCAGCTCCAGCAGTCTCCTGCGGAGGTCCGCCGCGTCCCTCGCTTCGTCCCAGATACGTGCTGCGTCGTCGCCATAACGCTCGCTCACCGCGGAGCACAGCTCCTGGGTCCGACGCGCCATGCTGCCAGGGAAGCGATGCAGCGCCGGCCGTTCGCGGAACGCCTTCTCCAGCGTGGTCGGGTCCATCGCCGCGATGCGATCGGCATCGAGCGTACCCAGCCGGCGCCTCAGCTCCAGCGGGCCGCTGAAGGCCTTCTGGACCGTGACCTGCTGATCGAGCACGAAGCCGATGAGCAGGGCCATCGGCTCCCGTGCCAGGAGCGCGTCAGCCTCGACATCGCCGGTGAAGTACAACCGATCGGGCGGCATGCCGGGATGGTACGCCTCGGCACACGGATCGATCGTCCGCGTGCCAGCCCTCTGTAGCGGTCCCCTTGCATCGCGGGCGTACCATGTTCAGGAAGAGGTGCTGCCGAGCGTGTCGAAACATCTTCGTCAACATGATCCTCGGATCGGCCGGAGCGACGGCTCCCTGCAAAGGGTGTCCTCGCTGCCGAGCACGCAAGACGAGAGTCGCGGCTCGACGAACCTCGCTAGCCGGCCCCGCGCCGGTAACATCAGCACCGATATGCGGGCCGGCAGACCCGGCTGACCTGGGGGTATGTAGGGACCCACGTTGGAGGGAGCGTGGGTCGTTTTGATTCCGGACGACGGCACGGTCCCAGGACCTTCGGGCGGTAGCGCTTCGGCCGCCACGGCGGCATGGTCGGGGCGGCTACGGTATACTCCGGTCATCCCAAGGGTTTCCCGCAGGTCTGAGCACCCATCGTCCTCGCTCCCGCGCAACCAGGGAAGACGTCATACGACTCCGATCCGCTGATGCGGGTCGTGGAGCCTTCACCCATGTGGAGCGGTCCGGCCTCGACCCATCGTCGCCGCCCCGACCGCCCAGGAAGAGATCCATGCTCAACACCAGACGATTCTCGACATCCACCCTCAGCCAGCACGCCACGGCACGGCGACGTTTGCGACGCAACGGCACTGCCAACCGCGGGCTCTACTGCCCGACCAATGGCTGCACCACTTACATGGAGCTGGACTCCGCCGGTCGGGCGACCTGTCCCATCTGCGGAGCCAGTCGCGGCCCTCGCTGACCCGGCGCGTTACGCTGCGGCGATGCTCCCCGACAGCCACGGACGACACTCCGACGGTCAGGCACCGCAGCGGGACGCCCTCGGACCCTCCATGGGCGAG
>JACCQX010000115.1 GCA_013813905.1 Chloroflexota bacterium | reverse complement strand
TCCTGGCTGGGTACCTGGCGGAGAATCGGACGTTGCTCGCGCGCACCAGCACGAAGATCGGGCCGCTCTCACTGCCGCCCGTGCCGTACCTGCTGCCCATGCTGGCGATGTGGGGTGTGGCCCTGGGGATCGTCATCGTGCAGCGCGATCTGGGCGCGGCGCTGCTCTTCTTCACGGTCTTCCTGACCCTGCTCTACGTGGCCACCCGCCGCTTCGCCTATGTGATCCTGGGCATGGCCATGTTCCTGGCCGGCGCAACCGTCCTCTACCAGCTCTTTCCCCATGTCCGCGTTCGGGTGGACATCTGGCTCGATCCCTGGGCCGATCCGCTGGGCTCTGGCTTCCAGGTCATCCACGCGCTCTATGCCTTCGGGCGGGGCGGCGTGTTAGGGACGGGCCTGGGGGCAGGTCTGCCCGCGGTGGGCGACACGCCGGGCGATCTCCCGGCCGTCCATACCGACTTCGTGTACGCCGCCCTGGGCGAAGAGCTGGGCATGCTCGGGGCACTGGCCATCGTGGCGCTGTATGCCGTCATCGCTGAGCGGGGGCTGCGCATCGCGGCGCGTGCCGCGGACGACTTTCGGGCCCTCCTCGCCACCGGGCTCACCCTCGTCATCGTGATCCAGGCCGCCCTGATCATCGGCGGCAACCTCAAGCTGGTGCCGCTGACCGGCATCACCCTGCCTTTCGTCTCCTACGGCGGCTCATCGCTCCTGGCCAACGCGATCATCATCGGCCTGCTGCTGGCGCTCAGCGACCGGGGCGTGGAGCCTCCGCAGCCGCCCTCCGCCGGCAGACGCTTCCGGCTGCCCGCCAGGTCACCCGCGTGAGCGGCGGTGGAGGCGTCGTGAGCGGCAATGGTGCCGGCGGCGCGGGCGGGCCACCAAGCATCGGATCGGCCCTGCTGCGGGTGGGACTGGCCCTCGCACTCCTTTTCGGTGGCATCGGCGCCGGCCTCGGCTACTGGCAGGTGGTGCAGGCCCAGGCACTCTCGAGCGAGCCGGGCAATCCCCTGGTGCAGTCGGCCGCCCGTAACGCGCCGCGTGGCCGCATCTTCGACGCCAGCGGCGAGACCGTCGCCTTCAACGACCGAGGGGCCGACGGCCAGCGCCTGCGCCGCTACCCATATCCTGCCATGGCTCCCGTGCTCGGCTACCAGAGCCTACGCTTCGGTACGGCCGGCCTGGAGCGCGCTTTCGATGCCGAGCTGACCGGCCTGAAGCCACTCGGCCCCGGCGGCGACATGATGCGCAAGTTCCTGTCCGACCCGTACGACCCGAGCGACCTGCACCTTTCCGTGGACGTGCGCCTGCAGGCCGCTGCCGCGGCGGCGCTGGGCGGCGACCGCGGCTCGGTGGTGGCCATCGAGCCCGCCACCGGACGCGTCCTGGCGCTGGTCTCCAACCCGACCTTCGATGCGAACCGACTGGTCGACCCCGCCAGCGGTGGCGAGTACCTGGAGTCGCTGCGCGGCGACCGGTCCACGCCGCTGCTCAATCGCGCTACGCAGGGGCGCTTCGTGCCCGGTTCCGTGTTCAAGATCGTGACCGCGGCGGCGGCCCTCGGCTCGGGCGCCATCGACCCGGCCACGACATATCCCACGGACGAGGAGTACGACACCGGCTTTCGGATCGAGGGCTTCACCATCAATGACTCGGCCAGATCCTTCCAGAGGGACCACCCGCTGGACTTCTACGAGGCCACCGAGGTCTCAAGCAACATCTGGTTCGCCCACGCGGCTCTGGACACTGGCGCGGACGAGTTGCTGGCCAGCGCGCAGCGCTTCGGCTTCGGCTCGGCGCTGGACTTCGATCTGCCCACGACCGCCAGCCAGGTGACGAGTGGCGACGGGCCGCTGTCGGGCTTCACCGATCGCGTGGAGCTGGCCAATGCGGCGTATGGCCAGGGCGAGATCCTGGTCACGCCGCTCCAGATGGCCATGGTGGCGGCCTGCGTCGCCAACGACGGGGTCCTGATGCGCCCCCACCTTGTGGACCGGCTGGAGTCGGAGAGTGGCCGAGTGCGCGACGTTGAGCCCAGCGAGCTGCGCACCGTCATGAGCGCCGCTGATGCCGCCGCCATCACGCAGGCCATGGTGCAGGCCGTGGAGGGCGAGTATGGCCAGTTCTACGCGGGCGGCGCCAAGGTGGCTGGCGTGACCACGGCCGGCAAGAGTGGCAGTGCTCAGCTGGCGGCAGGGCGTCCCCACTCGTGGTTCATCGGCTTCGCACCAGCCGAGCAGCCGCGGATCGGCATCGCGGTCATCGTCGAGCGGGCGGGCTCCGGCTCCGAGGTGGCCGTGCCTCTGGGCGGCGACCTCATGTCGCTCTACCTGGAGATCGCTGACTAGCGATAGGTTCGCGCCCGTGGCCGTGGCCGCGATCGTCGCTCCCGACCCATGACGAACCGCATCGGGACTTCCGGCGTACCATCCTGCGACCGACGCTGCGTCACGAGCCCAGGGGGACCCAGCGATGGAC
>JACCQX010000097.1 GCA_013813905.1 Chloroflexota bacterium | reverse complement strand
GGTAGCCCTTCTCGGCGTAGAGGTCGGCGGCGAGCTCCATCTCTCGGCGGGCCCCGTCGCCGTCACCGCTGTGCGCAAGCAGGTCGGCCAGTGTCTCGCGGGCGTGCGCCTCTGCCTGGATGGCATCACGGTCGGCCACCAGTTCGATGGCCCGTCCTGCCAGCTCGAGCGCGGCGGGCAGGTCGCCGCGACGAGCGGCCAGTCGCGATTCGGCCGTCAGTTGCGAGGAATCGGCGCGGACGCTGGCGGTGAACGTCTGCGCGGCCAGGTCGTCGAGCAGGGAGGAGGCCTCTTCGACGCGGTCGAGGTCTAGCAGGGTATGGGCCAGGCCCACCACGGCATTGCGCCACCAGCGCCGATTCCCCCCTTGTTCGAACAGCTCCATCGCCCGCCGGTAGAGCGGCCCTGCGGCCGCGGGATCCCCCGCTTCGCGTTCGATGAAGCCCTCCAGGGTGAACGTCTCACCGTGCTGCGTGACGAGACCTGGCAGTTGCGCGAACACGGCGCGGACGCGCTCCAGGGCCTCCCGGGCGGCCTGCCGCTCGCCCGCTGCCGCCAGGCCGTACGCCTCGCCAAGCGTGCCGTCCGCCTCGGTGAACGGGATGCCGCGCAGGCGCGCCCACGCCACCTCGCGGCGCATGAACTCGAGGACCTCGGGATACGGTGTCCGGGCGATGAGCATGGCGCCGCCGAGCTCATCCCACACGCTGATCTGGGTCGCCTCGTCGTCCGCCCGCTGCGCGTGCACCTGCGCCCGCTTCAGCGACTCTATCGCCGCCGGGACATCCGCGCCAAGCTGAGCCGAGCCCATCAGCAGCCATGCCTGGGCCAGGTCGGCGTCGTCCGCCAGCCCGCTGAAGTGGTCGATCGCCTGCTGGGCTGCCTGTGCCGCCTGCTCCCTCCAGCCTGCTACGTCGCGCATGTACTGGCTCACCGACCATGCGACCTCGGCGCGCAGCTGGCTCGTCCGATCGCCGAGCTCGCGGGAGGCCGCCACGGCCTCAGCGTGGACCCGGTCGGCCTCCACCAGGTCGGGCTTCGCCACGAGCGCCACGATCAGATCGGGCAGCGCCGCGACGCGCCGGGAGTGGTCGGGGCGGAGCAGCTCCGTCGCCCGTGACAGCAGCTCGACGGCGCGGCGTGACTCCTTGCGCGCGACGGCGCGTCTCCCGGATTCGTGCAGCGCGGTACCGGCACGCACGGCCAGATCCGCCAGGGTGGGATCCGTCGGCGCGAGGGCCAGGCGCTGGTGGTACGCCGCTTCGATGTGGTGCCCGATCACCTCCCATGGTGCGTCGCCGTCCCCCGCCGACTCGATGACCGCCGCGTACCGCTCATGGAGTTCCGATCGAAGCCGTCTGGGCATCTGCTCATAGACGGCGTCGCGGATCAGCGCGTGGTTGAAGCGGAACGCATCCCGTCCAGCGACACCGCGCTCAGGCCGGATGAACTCGCGGCGGATGAGCGTCTTCAGATGGGCACCCAGCGCCGAGCGGACGGGGTCGGGGACAAGGCTGACAAGCCGTCGGTGCTCGACCGCTTCGCCCACGATGGCCGCCCGCTCGAGCACGGTCCGTGCGTCTCGATCGAGGCCATCGACACGCGCGCCGAGCAGCGCCCGGATGGTCGGCGGGATGCCGTCGGACGATCCGGTCGCGGCAGCGTCGACGCGCAGGGCGGCCAGCTGCTCGACGAAGAGGGGCACGCCGCCCGCCGCATCGACGATCTGCCGGCGCTCATCGGCATCGAGTGACGCCTCGTGAAGGCCGACCAGGAGGCCTTCCGTCTCGGTGGGCGAGAGCGGGTCGAGGCGCAGGACGGTGGACCGGCGTCGAGGCGTCACCCAGTCGGGGCGTATCTCGAGGAGGTCGGGGCGGGCCAGGCACAGGAGCAGGACGGGCCGGCCCACGGAGAACACGGCGAGGTACTCGACGAGCTCGAGGAGCACCGACTCGGCCCAGTGGAGGTCGTCGAAGACGACGACGACGGGCCGCTCGTCCGCGACGGCTTCGACGAGGCGGCGGAATGACCACGCCATCTCCTCCGGCGAGCCATCAGCAGCGCCCTGCGCGGTGGCGCGGAGGCGGCCGGCGACCGCGGTCCCGTCCGCGGTCTGGCCGAGGATGCGCTCCAAGGCGCCACTTCCCTCCTCGGCCTCGAGCTGGCGGCAGATATCGGCGACCGGCGCGTAGCCGAGTCCCTCGCCGTACGGCACGCAGCGACCGAGTAGGACGCGAGCGCGAGGGGCGACGGACGCGGTGACCTCTGCCGCCAGACGTGACTTCCCCACGCCGGCCGGCGCGACGACCGTGACGGTGACGCAGGCCCGGTCGCGGACCGCCTCGTCGAAGGCCCTCCGGACGTGGTGAAGCTCCGCGTCCCGACCCACGAAGAGGCCGCCTGCCTGCCAGCCGCGAGGTGCGTTCTCCGACAGGCCGACGATGCGCCAGGCAGGGATCGGCTCGCGCGAGCCCTTGACGGTGATCGGCTCCACGGCCTGGGCCCCGACCGACCCGTGGACCAATCGGTACGTGGCCGGTCCGGCCAAGATCTCGTCCGGCCCGGCCGCCTGTTCCAGCCGTGCCGCCATGTTGACGGGATGGCCCAGCGCGAGCGACTCGCCCGCCCCCGTCCCTACGGCGACCTCGCCCGTGTTGATGCCGATGCGCGCCGCGAGTCGGACCCCGTAGCGCAGTCCGAGATCGTCGTTCAGGCGAGCCAAGGCCGTCCGCATCTCGAGCGCGGCACGGACGGCGCGCAGCGCGTCGTCCTCGTGGAGCACCGGGACGCCGAACAGTCCGACGACCGCGTCGCCGATGAACTTCTCGACCGTGCCGCCGTGCCGTTCGAGCGTCTTGCGCATCGCCCCGAAGTAGCTGGCCAGGATGGTGGCCAGCGTCTCGGGATCGAGTCCCTCGGCCATGCTGCTCGACTCGACGAGATCGGCGAACAGCACCGTGACCGTCTTGCGCCGCTCGACCGTTTCGGCGGGGACCAGTGCAGAGCCGCACGTGGAGCAGAAGCGGGCTCCCGGCGCGTTGACAGCCGCGCAGGACGGGCAGTTCACCTGCCGCGTGCGACCTTGAGCTCGGCAGTGGGGATGTTCGGGCGGCGCTCGGACGGGTGCGTCGTGGCGCGGACGACGGTGCGGGGCTTCATCTTCTCAGCCACCGCTTACCTCAGGCTCATCACGGCGGCCCGGTGCGAGGACTCGCAGACCAGCGGCAGCCGCGGCGTCCGCTTGCCGGTCGTCGTACGTCAGGAACCACTCCACTTCCGGGCCCAGGCGAAGCGCGGACGCCACGTGGATCGCGTCCAGAGCGCGGAGGGTCGCCCCGCCCGCGGCCGCTGCCACCGCGGCCAGCTCCGCGTCGAACTCGACGAACGCGTGCATGGCAAGGACGGTCGAGGCGTCGGCGTCCGGGCGCGCGCGGCCGACCGCCTTCCCGACCTCGACGACTGAGACCCGACTGGTGGCCAACCGGCGGCCAAGGACTACCGCGCGGAGTTCGTCGCTCTCCGCCTCCGTCACGACGAGCTTCGTGATCGCCGAGGCATCGAGATAGAGCATGTTCAGCGCGGATCCTCGCGGCGTTCGAGGAGCAACGCCTCCGTCGCAGTGATGCCGGTCGTCGCGGGGACCGCTCGCGGAAGTACCGTCGTGTCTGGCTGCATCGGAGGTGTGAGCTTGCCCTCCTCGATGAGCCGTGCCCAGGTGTCGTGACCGTTCCTGGGGGGTCCCAGGCGCGCGACCGCGCGGCCGAACGACGTCACCTCGAACGCCTCCCCTGCCTCCGCGCGCTTGAGGTAGTCGCGAAGCCGGTGCCGCAGCTCACGCATCCCGACCTTCGTCATGTGTCACAACGTAACACATCAGCGATCCGTCGCTGGCTCGGCAGCCTCAGGCGGGCAAACGACTCGAGGTCGGCGATCCACGCGGTGGTCATCGCCGTCCGTCCTCCTCGAGGCACGGGAGAACGGCGCAGTCCTGGACTGCGGGATCGACCCACGCCTCGAGGTGTTCCCCGTTCGTCGGTCGCCAGATCTCGCGCAGTCCGACGATCGAACCCGCGGAATGCCGCTCTCCGGGCAGGAAGCCCCGAAACGCGAACCACCGGACACCGCTCGACGATCGCTGAAGGACGAGCTCTTCGGGTGTACCGAGGTCGAGGTCGACACCGAAGCGCTCCAGCAGCAGAGCCACGCCGGCAACGTGGTCTTCGAGCTCCGCGGTCGTGAGTCGCACCCGCGCCTATCGGCTCGTCACCGGCTCCGCAGCCCGTTCGTCGATGCCGAGGGCCGGTTCGGTCTCGACATGTCGATTCACGACCCGTCGCTTGGCAGGCCTTCGGCCCGCCTGGAACGCGTCGAACGCCGGCATCGGGATCCGGATGACGCGCGGCGAGACGCGCAGCGCCGGCAGCTCGCCCGACGAAACGAGGCGAAGGACCGTATCCGTGCTCACTCGAAGGGCCGCGGCCGCTTCTGCTGGTGTGAGGTAGCGCCGTCCATCGTCCATTGCTGCGCCTTCTGCGGTGGAGTGGACCATAACGCACAGGCCGCATGAGCGTCAAGGGTTTTCCGTCCTCGACCTAGTGGGTCAGTTCGAGTAGACCGCCGGGCAACCGGCCGCCTCCGACTATGCTGGACGACCTTGAGGCCAATGCTGCGGAGGTCGCTCGCTTCGTGAACTACGTTGAGATCGACGCCGGTGGTTGGCGTTTCCAGCTAAGGGTCGCAGCGGTGTGCGTGTGGCGCGACCACCTTCTGCTACAGGGTGCGCTCGACGGCGACTTCTGGGTGCTGCCGGGCGGACGGGTACTCCCCTTGGAGCAGACGGCGGACGGGCTAGTACGCACGATGCGATGGGAACTCGATCAGGAAGTGACCGTCGAGCGATTGTTGTGGGTGATGGAGTACGTCACCCCGATGCGAGATCGACCGGTTCACGAGCTCGGGTTCTATTACGCCGTTGCCCTCCCTGAGAGCAGCCGGTTCTTCGATCTGACGCACGACCACGCCGGAGTGGAACGCGGCCACGACCTACTCCTGCGCTGGTTCCCAGTCGATGCCTTGCCGGACGTGCAGCTGTTCCCCGACTTCCTGCGAACGGCGGTACAGCAGGTGCCCGACAGCCCTCGGCACGTCGTCCGGGTAGACGTCGACCGCGCTCAGCCGAGTAGCGACGCGATCTTCACGATTCAAGAATGACCGGTAACCCAGGGCAGAACACGCGTCCCGGGGTTCTCTGCCGTCGGCGTCACGCTGGCGCCTCGGCTCGCTGCACGAGCTTCTTGCGGAGCAGCTGCCCGGCGTCCCATGGGTCCGTCACCTCGAGGAACGCCCAGCGACCGGCGCCACCCCAGTTGTTCACCGACTCGACCCATAGGTGCTCTGCCGCAGCCACCTTGGCCTGCTTCTCCTTGCGCGGTTCGCCGGTCACCTCCAGGACCAGGGTCAGCAGGTCGGCAGGCCCGGTCGATGCCCGATCGCGCAGGCGGATGAGGAAGTCGGGCA
>JACCQX010000089.1 GCA_013813905.1 Chloroflexota bacterium | reverse complement strand
GAGCGGCAGTCCCAGGCTGGGTTGGATCAGAACGTTGGCATTGGCCGGCAGAGCGATGGCTGCGCCACCCAGCCCACCGTCCAGGCCGACCATGCTGATGCGCGCGCCGGAGAGCTCCAGGTAATCCCGCACGATGTCGGCCACGGCGGGCTGTTGAGTGCCCAGAAGGTCGAGCAATGCGTCGATATCAGCATCCTGGACTGGCAGCGCCAGCCAACCGGGCGGCAGCGTGAGGCTGTAGCCATCCGCACTCTGGAAGATCGTGGGGGTCGGCTCCGGCGTTGGCGACGGGGTCGGGCTGGGGCTGGGACTGGGAGTCGGGCTGGGACTTGGCGTCGGTGTGGGGCTGGCCGTTGGCTCAGCTGATGGGCTGGCGGAGGATCGCGGGCCTTCGGATGGTCGTGGGTCGGGTCCTGTCGGGCCCCCGAGCGCCACGAATATCAGCGCGCTGATGGCGAGGAGCGCAGCGAGGAGCAGGACGGCACGTCGCATCGGGACAAGGATGCCTCAGGCGAGGGCGGGGAGCAGGTCGAGGAGTTCCCCAGAGCGAAGCAGGGCCGTGGCGGCGGCGATGTCAGGACCGGGATCACGGTCCGTGTCCAGGTGCGGCACAACCTCCCGGATCCGTTCGTGCGCCTCGCTCACACCCTTGCCGGGTCGCAGGCCGTCGGTGAGGCGGAAGTCGAGGCCCTGGGCTGCGCACAGCAGCTCCAGGGCAACGACTCGTTCCACGTTGCGCAGCACGTCACGCGCGTGGCGAGCGGCGATCGGTCCCATGGAGACGTGGTCCTCCTGGTTGGCACTCGTGGGGATGGAGTCGGCCGATGACGGATGGACCAGCACCTTGTTCTCCGAGACGAGCGCGGCGGCGGTGTACTGGAGCAGCATGAGGCCGCTGTTGAGCCCGGCATCAGCTACCAGGAAGGGCGGCAGGCCGCTCATCCGGCCATCCGTCAGCAGGGCTGTACGGCGCTCACTTATGGAGCCCAGCTCGGCGATGGCCAGCTTCGCGAAGTCCATGGCCAGGGCCACCGGCTGTCCGTGGAAGTTTCCGCCGGAGATGACCGTGCCGCCACCGGTGGCGAGCGCGCCGGGGTCGGCATCGGAGCCGTCGGGAAAGACCAGCGGATTGTCCGTGGCGCTGTTCATCTCGATATGGAGCACGCCGCGCGTATAAGCGAGGGCATCCCGGGTCGCGCCGTGGACCTGGGGAATGCAGCGGACGGAGTAGGGATCCTGCACCTTGTGCGACTCGCCGTGGTGGGACCGCTGGAGCTGCGAATCGCGCAGCAGGTGGCGCAACTCGGCGGCGGTGCGGGCCTGTCCGGGATGCGGCCTCGCGGCGTGGTAGGCCGCCGCGAAGGCCACGTCCGTGCCCAGCAGTGCCTCCGTGCTCATGGCCGCGACCACGCTGGCGCTGGCGGCTAGGCGCTCCGCGTCCAGAAGCACCAAGCTGCCGATGGCGGTCATCTGCTGGGTGCCGTTGAGAAGCGCCAGCCCCTCTTTCGCTTCCAGTGAGAGCGGCTCCAGACCTGCACGCCGGAGCGCATCGCCGCCGGGAAGCCGCTCGCCGCCGAACTCTGCCTCGCCGCGACCGATGAGCGGCAGTGCAAGATGGGCGAGGGGTGCCAGGTCGCCCGAGGCACCGACGGATCCCTGCTCCGGCACGGTGGGATGGATGCCCAGGCGCAGGAGATCGATGAGGCGTTCGACCAGGACGGGGCGGCATCCACTCTGTCCGCGTGCTAGCGTGTTAGCACGCAGTAATAGCATCGCGCGTACGGTCTCGCGATCGTGGGCCGGCCCGACGCCGACGGCGTGACTGACGAGGAGATTCTCCTGGAGTCGACGCGCGTCCGCGGGCTCGATCCGCCGTGTCGCCAGATCGCCGAAGCCCGTCGTCACACCGTACACGGCCTCGCCCGCAGTGACCAAGTCCTCGATCGTGGCGCGACTCGCCGACATCCGTTCGCGTGCGACAGCATCCAGGGTCGTGTCAGCATCTCCGCGCGCGACGCGCTCTACGTCCTCCGGCGTGAGATCGTGGCCAGTGAGTCGGAGCGGGTCGGGCACGTCCGCGAGCATAGCCGGGGACCGACCAGTCGGGCCGGGCCGCGCCCAGTGCCCCGGACGCAGGTCGTCGCGTGATGGATCGCGCGACTGGTGCCGCGCCGTGCGCCGCCTCGGTCGGGTCTAGCCGGTCACTCCCTGCCGGTGCTCGGTCGCAGCTTGCCTGATGTAGACGCTCGTCATTCGGGGCTCGATGGCCAACTGTTGCAGTGGCGCGTCGGTCGCCCGCGAGTCTTGCCGATCGGCGGCCAGCGCCTGGCCCATGACCGAGGCGAGTACCGGCTTCACCGGCCGCAGCAGACGCGACCCAAAGGCGAGCGCTGGTCTGGGCACGTGCCTGCGTTTGATCGGCCGTCCAAGCTCGCGCTCGAACGCTTCTACAGCCTCGCGCCGAGTCAGTGCCTCGGGACCGCCGAACTCGAGTAGCCGTAGTGGGTCGCCGGCCATAAGCGGGCGGACCATGGCTTCAGCGACATCGTCTGTGGCCACGTAGCGATGCTTCGCATCGCCCTTGCCGAAGATGGTCACCTTGCCGGCGGGCCAGTCGACCTACACGAGCGAGGACAGCCAGATCTCCTGGAACATGTCGGAACGCACGACGACTTCGCGCATCGATGAGTCTCGCAGCCGTTGCTCCGTCGCGAGCTTGGCCTTGGCGAAGGGCGTCCCGGAGTCGAGGATCTGCTGCAAGAACGAGATGAACACGAAGCGCTCGACGCCCGCCGCGTCGGCCTCCTCGATGAGCGCGGCGTCCTCGGTCGTCGACGTCGCGGATGGTGAGCGTGCTGTCGCCGCCCAGGACCCGAGCGATGGTGTTGGCAGTGCTCACGATGCTGACGACTCCAGCAACCGCCGATCGAACGCTGCCTCGCTCGCGCAGGTCACCGCGGGCGACATCCACTCCCATCGCCTCGATGCGCTCGTCGGTCGTCCATGTCGACGCAGTACGAGGGACGCCCCGTCGAGCCGGCTCCCGAGGCCGTCCCACACGTGACGGCATCGGCCGGCTGGAGCCGCCGGAGCCGGTGAACCCGTCGGCGTGGTCCGCGGCGGGCTGAGGCGCAGGGGCTCCTCGTCCACGCCCGACGAGGGTGGGGTCTCGCGCTCGCCAGTCATCGGTAGACTGGTAGCACGGACAACGATCCGATCGATCATTCGCGGCGGCCAGCGGAGCGAGCCGTCGCCAGGAGTGAGGAGCGATCACATGTCTGCACTCGATCCAACGGGACTGCGCCGTCGTGCGGGGCCCGCGATCCTGTTCGCCCTGGTCCTCGGCCTCGGGGCCTGCACGCCTCTGGGCCAGGGTGATGGCGATGATCCACCCGCCAGCGGTAGTGGCGCGCCGGGCGGCAACGGTGGCGGCCAACTCTCCATCGCCACCGGCGGCACCGGCGGCGTGTACTACCCGCTTGGCGGCGGCTTCGCCACCGTCATCCGGGAGAACGTGGAGGGCTACGACGCGACCGTGTCGGAGACCAACGCATCGGTCGACAACATGCTGCTCATCGGCGACGGCGGCGCGGATCTGGCGCTCGTCCTGG
>JACCQX010000075.1 GCA_013813905.1 Chloroflexota bacterium | reverse complement strand
CATCGGATCGGAAGGCGGCGGGTGGGACGCCACGGTCGAAAGTGACGGCCGAACGGAAGGAACCGACGAGGCCGGCGGCGAGACGAAAGGCGCCGACGATCCGAGCGCGTCGGTCGTGACGGGCGCCGCGGGCGAGGCGGTCGCATCGCTGGAAGTCCCGGGGCCTGTCTCGCTCAGAGACCCTCCGCCGACGGGTCCGGGTCCGCAGCCCACGATCAGCACCGCCAGCAAGACGATGACTCGAGTGGCAGGGGAGTCACGGACCATGCGGCATGATGGATCGTCCGCGCGTGGACCTCTTGCTGCGAGCCAGCGCGTCCCAGCACGCTGGATCGCGGCCATGGTCTCCCGGCGAGCGGCTAAGGTGCGACGCGGGCGTTGCGGCAGACATCGGAGGAGTGACATGATCAGGGAGTTCCGCGACTTCGTCCTGCGTGGCAACGTCCTCGATCTCGCGGTGGGCATCGTCATCGGCGCTGCGTTCAGCGCCATCGTGAGCTCCTTCGTGGCGGACGTGCTGACACCGCTGCTGGGCCTGCTCGGCGTTCCCGACTTCACGCGCGCCGTGCTGAACGTCGGCGGCGCCGAGATACGGTACGGGCTCTTCCTGAACGCGCTCATCAGCTTCCTGCTTGTCGCCGCGGCCATCTTCTTCTTCGTGGTGAAGCCGATGAACCGCCTCGCCGAAGCGCGCAAGACGGAGCTGGATGTGACCTCACTCACCAAGGACTGCCCAGAGTGCCTGAGCAGCATCCCGGACGGGGCACGGCGCTGCGCCTTCTGCGCCAGCCCTCAGCCTGGCTGACCGCTAGGACTCGTCGGCGGCGGGCTCGCCCTCGCCTTCGGCGGCCTCCGTCTCGGCGGCCTCCGTCTCGGCGGCCTCCGCGGCGGTCTCCACCGGCTCCTCCTCGACGCGCGGCGCCTGCACGCGGGCCAGGGGCTCGCTGGCGTCGGTCAGTATGGTCACCTTATCCGGCGCCCGAAGGTCGCTCACATGGAGCGTCGCGTCGAACGACTCAAGCGAGCTGATGTCCAGCTCCAGTGAGGACGGCAGATCGCCCGGCAGGGCTCGCACCTGTACGGTGTCACGCAGGTGGAGGAGCGTGCCACCCATCTTCTCGATGGCCACCGACTCGCCCACCGTGGCGACCGTCACGTCCACGGTCATCTCCTCAGTCATGCGCACGATGAGGAAGTCGGCATGCAGCGGGCGCCGCGTGACGGGATGCTCCTGGACGGCGTGCAGCAGCACGGGGCGAGCCCGCCCGCCGGCCACCTTCAGGTCGACCAGGGCGTTGCGTCCGGCGTGACGGCGCAGGTCGTCGAAGCCTTTGGCATCCAGCTGGATCGGCTCCGAGTCGTGGCCGTGACCGTAGACCACGGCCGGCAGGACGCCGTCGCGGCGCAGGTGGGCCACCTTCTTGCCTAGACTCGAGCGCGGATCGGCGGAAAGCTGGGGACGGGTGCTCACGTCGGTCGGGACCTCGCTGGCTCTGTTGACGGCGGACGGCCCCTGGCTGGCCAGGGGGCGCGCCTGCATCGAGCGCCGCCACGGTCCGGGAGCGCGAAATGGTACCACGCGAGCATCGATGTACCATCCCGCCCCGATGGACCGCACCGATCGTCACCCGTGAGCGCCACCATCCTCGTCGTGGAGGACGAGTTCGCCGTGGCCCGCGGCGTGCAGTACGCCCTGCAGCAGGAGGGCTACCAGGTGAGCGTCGCGCGCAGCGGTGAGGAAGGCCTCGAGTTCGCCACGCAGCAGGCTCCTGACCTGATCCTGCTGGACGTGCGACTGCCCGGTATGGACGGCTTCGAGATGCTCCGCCGGCTGCGTGCTACCGGCTCCAAGGCGCCGGTGCTGATGCTGACCGCCCGCGACGAGGAGGTCGACAAGGTCATCGGGCTGGAGCTCGGCGCGGACGACTACCTGACCAAGCCGTTCGGCCTGCGGGAGTTGATGAGCCGCATCAAAGCGCTGCTACGGCGCGCCTACGGCGACCTGGCGGACGCGGCCGGCGGACGGCTCATCCGCCACCGTGACCTGGTCATCGACCTGGAACGGCGCCGGGTGCAGCGCGGCCAGCAGCGCGTCAGCCTGACCGCCACCGAGTTCGAGATCCTGCGCTACCTGGCTTCCAAGCCGGGCCGCGTCTTCTCCCGACGGGAGCTGCTGGAGCTGGTGCGTGACTACGAGGCGCTGGACCAGGACGAGAAGACCATCAACGTGCACGTCTCCCATCTGCGCGAGAAGCTCGAGGACGACCCGGTGGATCCGGTCTTCATCCTGACCATCCGCGGCGCCGGGTACGCGTTCGCGGAGCGCTGACTCGCTGAGCGGCAGCGTGGACAGGGCTCGGGCGTTCCTGCAGAGCTACCGCGTCCGTCTCGTCGCCGCCTTCGGTCTCGTGGTGGCCGTGGCTCTGGCGCTGGTGCTGGCCTCGCTGCCGCGCCTGCTGGATGGCTACTTCGCGCAGCAGGAGCGAGAAGCCCTGGAGGCCCGGACCCAACTGGTCACGTCGCTGGTGCTCCAGCAGCTCATCCAGAACCAGCTGCTGGCCAGCGAGACCGTGCGCCCCATCGTCTGGGAGGCCGACCCGCCGGCCGCCTCCGACATGGTCTGGCGAGCCTTGGGCGACGCGGAGGCGGGCTACGTCGTGAACCTCGCCCGTGAGCTGGCTCAAGCGGACGTGCTCGTGACGCTGGCCTTCGGACCCGAGCGGCCCGACCTGGTGGTCTATCGGCTCGACATCCCGCTCGATCCGGGGACCGCCTTGGCGGGCCAGCGCCGTGAGCCCATCCGGGCCATGCAGTCGGCTGAGATCCTGGACGTCTATTGGACCCGCTTCGAGGCTGCTGCGCCAACGCGACTCGTGACGGTGACGCTGTCGGATCCATTGAGCCTCCGGTCCCAGACGCTGGAAACCATCGTGGGCGTCCTGTTCGGGTCGGCCCTGGTAGCGCTGCTCGTGGCCATCATCCTGGCCGTGCTGCTCGCGGAGCGGCTGACCGACCCCATCCGCCGGCTGACCCAGGCCTCCCGGTCGCTGGCCGAGGGGCGGCTCGATGAACGGGTCACGATGTCGGACCACGGCTCACCGGAGATCGCGGAGCTGGCCACGGCCTTCAACGCCATGGCCGAGCGACTCCAGGCCTCCATCGAGTACATCAGTCGTGACCGGGACCGCAGCCGCGAGTTCCTGGCCGACGTGAGCCACGAGCTGCGCACGCCCATCGCCGCACTGCGGACCTTCAACGAGCTGCTCAGGGAGGGCGCGGGCGACGATGCCGAGGCCCGCGCGGAGTTCCTGACCCACAGCCATCAACAGATCGAGCGGCTCGACTGGCTGGCCACGAACCTGCTGGAGCTCTCCAAGCTGGACTCGGGCCTGGTGGCCCTGGACCTTCGACCGGACGACCTGCGCGCCGTGGTGGAGGACGCCGTGGCCCACTCCGAGCCGGGCGCCACGCGTCGGGGAGTCGCCCTCCATACGCGGCTACCCGCCGCACCCCTGCGTGCGCTCCACGACCCACCGCGCATGGGCCAGGTGCTGGCCAACATCATCGGCAACGCGCTCAAGTTCACGCCGCCCGACGGGCGCGTCACGGTCAGCCTGCGGGCGACGCCGGACGAGGCCATCGTGGAGGTCACCGACACCGGCGTGGGCATCGACCAGGCCGAGCTGCCGCGCGTCTTCGAACGCTTCTACAGGGGCGCGCAGGCCGTGGAAGCCCGGGCCGCCGGGTCAGGTCTGGGACTGGCCATCGTGCATTCGGTGGTGGAGATGCATCATGGTCGCGTGAGCATCGAGAGCTCGGTCGGCAAGGGCACCACCGTGACCGTGGCCCTGCCACGCAACGCCGACGCCGCGGGCCCCCCTTCCGGCGGAGTGTCGGTTTCTTCACCGTCCGACACCCGGTGATCAACCTCTGCCTGTCAGGCTGGGGCCAGACCCGCGACGGGATCGCGCCGTGGTACCCCAGCACCCGGAGACCTTCATCGATGACCGACCGCCCTCGCTTCGACGTGGACGACACGACGACCTCCTACACGCCGCCGCCCCAGCCCCAGCCGGCCTGGCAGTACGACCGGCGCTGGCAGGATCGACAGCCGCCGCCGCAGACCCCGCCGCACTGGCTGGAACCGCAGGGTCCATACCCTTATCCGTCGCTCGGCGTGGGTCCCGGTCGACCGCCCCAGCAGCCGCGGCCGCCTCGTCGCGGCCCGGCCCTGGCCGGCCTGGTGCTGCTCTCCCTGCTGTCGGCCGCACTGGCTTCCGGAGGTACCTTCGGGCTGCTGGAGATGAGTGGCCGCCTGGACCAGCCCGCACCCGCCGCGCAGCCGGTCATCCAGACGACTGCCGCCGAGACGCCCGTGGAGCAGAACGTGCGGGTCAACGAGGACTCGGCGGTCACGGACGCCGCGACCGAGGTCAGCCCGGCCGTGGTGACCATCACGAGCAGCAGCGCGGGCCAGCCCAGCGACCCCTTCTCGGTGCCTCAGACGGGCGTCGGTTCGGGCATCATCTACGACGCCGAGGGCTGGATCCTGACCAACCGCCACGTGGTCTGCGGCGCTGAGCAGCTCTCCATCAAGCTGCTGGACGGCCGTCCCTTCACCGGCACCATCTACGGCATCGACACGCTGACCGATCTGGCCATCGTCAAGATCGACGGGCCGAACCTGCCGGTCGCAGAGATAGGCGACTCCAACAGCCTGCGCGCGGGCCAGCGGGCGATCGCCATCGGCAGCCCGCTGGGCACGTTCTCCAACAGCGTCACCGCCGGCGTGGTCAGCGCACTCGGTCGAGCCATCCAGGTGGACGACTCCTGCGCGGAGGGCGAGGTCCGTGCACTGCGCAACCTCATCCAGACCGATGCGTCCATCAACCCCGGCAACTCCGGTGGTGCACTGGTGGACTCGACCGGCCGGGTGATCGGCGTAAACACCGCCGTGGCCGGTGACGCACAGGGCATCGGTTTCGCCATCCCCATCAACATCGCCAAGCCGATCATGCGCCAGGCCATCGAAGGCGAGGAGCTCGCCCGACCGTGGATGGGTGTCTTCTACCGTGAGATCGATCCCGCGTTGGTGACCGCACGAGACCTGCCCATCGACTACGGGGTCATCGTCCTTGCCCCGGAGGGCTCGGACGAGCCGGCCGTCATCGCGGACAGCCCGGCCGACGAGGCGGGCCTCCGTGAGGACGACATCATCACAGCCATCGACGGCGAGAGGATCGACACCACTCAAGGGTTGGACGAGATCCTGACCCAGTACGCCCCCGGCGATGAGCTGACCCTGGACGTGCTGCGCGACGGCGAGACGCTGGAACTGGAGATCGAGCTGGGGACGCGGCCGGGCGACCTGTAGTCGGCCGGCCTCGTCGCTCAGGCGCGGCCGCGCCGGATCTCCACGCCGGCGTAGTCCAGATCGGCGTCGACCGGCACGGCCGGCTTGCGCACCCGCACCACGACGCCTTCGGCCGCCGTGCCCTTGAGGACCGATGACGCAACGGCCTCGGCGATCGCCTCGAGGAGGCGGAAGCTCCGTCGCTCGACCACGTCACGACATAGCTCGATGACCGGGCCGTAGTCCACGGTCGCGGCAAGGTCGTCGCTCGCGCCCGGCGCGGACAGGTCCAGCCAGAGCTCCACGTCCAACTCGATCAGCTGGGGCAGCTCACGCTCCTCCTCGGTGGCCCCGTGGCGTCCCTCGAAGCGCAGGCCCGCCAGGACGATGCGATCGCCCGTGCGGCGGGGATCGGTCACGCTGGCTCCCAACCGCCAGGTCCGATGCGTCCCGACCGGACGATGGCGTCGGCCATGCGCGCCGCTTTGCGGTTGGGCGCCACGTCGTGGACGCGGACGATGTCCACGCCGGCCTGAGCCGCCAGGGCTGTCGTGGCGAGGGTGCCCTCCAGCCGCTCGGCGGCGGGCAGGTCCAGCACCTTGCCGATGGTCGACTTGCGGCTCGTGCCCAGAAGGATCGGCCGGCCCAACAGCCTGAGATGGGACAGGCGCGCCAAGAGGTACAGGTTGTGCTCCGGGGTCTTGCCGAAGCCCACACCCGGATCGATGATGATGCGCCCTGGATCCACGCCGAGGCGGACGGCCCGCTCCACCGCCGCCTGCAGCTCGGCCAGGATCTCCGCCAACAGATTGCGGTAGCGCGGCTCCGTGCGGTTGTGCATGAGCGCATAGGGCACGCCGTGTTCCGCGGCGCAACGAGCCAGCTCCTCGTCCGGACCCACACCCCAGACGTCGTTGATCATGTCCACGCCGGCCTCCAAGGCCGCCTCGGCGACGTCGCGCTTCACCGTATCGATGGAGAGGGGCATGTCGGGCAGGGCGGCACGCAGCGCTCGCACGACCGGCACGACACGGCGCAGCTCCTCGTCCGCGTCGACCGGCAGGTGGCCCGGGCGCGAGGATTCGCCCCCGACGTCCAGGATGTCGGCGCCTTCCTCGGCCATGCGACGGCCCTGCTCGACGGCCACCGTGACGTAGGGCGGATCGCCCACGTCGTGTGGGCTGCGCGAGCCCCCGGTTCCGAGCAGGCCGTCACCGCTGAACGAGTCGGGCGTCACGTTGACGATGCCCATGAGGTAGGTGCGGCTGCCCCAGCTGAAAGTGCGGCCGCGCACGATGAGTGGCAGGGGTGGTCCCTCGGACAAGCCGCTGGCGGCGTCAGCGGGGAGGCGGAATGACGGCGTGGCGTCCACGGCCCTAGTCCTCCTCCCGGGAGGGGGGCGGCGGATCGCGCAGCTCCGGGTCCTCCACCAGCTGACCGCGCACGGCGCCGACCAGGTAGAGCGAGCCGCAGCAGATGAGCGGCCCCCCGGCGCCACGAGCAGCCGCCAGCGCCACCGCCAGCGCCTCCGACGGGTCGTCCACCGCCAGGACGGAGGCGCCCTCGGAGGGGCTTCCACGCCATATCGAGGCGAGATCGGTCGCGCTCAGCGAGCGCGGAGCGTCAGGCACGGTGGTGGTCACCACGTGAGCGGACCGCAGCGCACCCGACCGTGCCAGCACCTGCACCATGCCGGCGGCGTCCTTGTCGCGAAGGACGCCCATGAGCAGCGTCGGACGTCCGGCAGAGAGCAGGGGCCGGAGGTCGTCGAGGGCGTCGGCCAGGGCGCGCGCGCCGTCCAGGTTGTGTGCGCCGTCCAGCAGCAGGTCGATGGCGCCCGGGTCCCGGGCCAGAAGGTGCGCTTCTCCGTCCCGCTCGAGTGCCAGGAGCTCCAGGCGGCCAGGCCAGCGCACCCCGGACAAGCCGGCACGCAATGCCTCCGGGGTGACGTGCACCAGGTCAGCCCGTTCGAGGGCATCGAGGGTCGCCAGGGCGACGGCCGCGTTCAGCGCCTGATGACGCCCCAGGAGGCTGATGCGCAGGGGGCCATGGGTCGGATGGCGGACCGTGATACCGGCCCGGTCCATCGCTTCGACCTCCAGCGGAGCGACCTCCACCAGTGGCACGCCGAGCCGTCGCGCCCGAGTGCGGATGGGCGAGGCGCCGCCTCCCGTCACCCCCGACACGGCCACGTTACCGCGCTTGATGATGGCCGCCTTCTCATGCCCGATCTCCGCGGTGGTGTCGCCCAGGTACTCGGTGTGGTCGAGGCCCACGGAGGTGATGGCCGCGACGCCGCCGTCCCAGGCGTTCGTGGCGTCAAGGCGACCGCCCAGACCCACCTCGATGACGGCGATCCGCACGGCGGAGTCCGCGAACCAGCGGAAGGCGGCCGCGGTGAGCAGCTCGAACTCGGTCGGTGCCCCGAGTCGGCTGGGCACGGAGCGTGCCGCGCTCAGGACTTCGCGGATGACCGCCGCGAAGTCAGAGGGGGCGATGGCTCGGCCGTCCACCACGATGCGCTCGCGATATGACACCAGGTGCGGCTTGGGCGTCTGCCCCACGCGGATCCCCGCCGCGCGGAGAACGGCGGCGACCATGGCCTGCACGCTGCCCTTGCCGTTGGTGCCCCCGATGAGGACTCCCGGCAGGGAGCGCTGCGGATCGCCCAGCGCACCGAGCAGCGCCCGGGTCCGGCCCAGGCCGAGCCGGATGCCGAAGCGTCCGCGGACCTGCAGCGCGGACACGGCAGCGTGGTAGTCAGAGGCCTCCACGACGACGCTCATGCCGTCACCGCGTCGTGAGCTCATCCTCATAGAAGACGCACTGGTTGAAGCGCGAAGAGAGGCAGATATCCGCGACGTAGGAGCTGTTCAGATGTACGCCGCCGCGGAGCTGGCAGCGCGAGATGATGGACTCGTGGCGCCTCCACGCCTTGAGCAGGTGCGGCGCCGCCATGGCGATCGGTCCACGTGGCCCCGTCATGTAGAAGTGCGGACAGACGTTGCGCCGGAGGTTGGGCAGCCCGAACCCGGCACGTGGCTGGAGCGCCGCCATCTGAGCGGCCAACATCGCGTTGCGGTCGAGTGGCGGGACGACCCGGGTGAAGGAACCGCGCGGCGGTGCGGGCGGTGCCGGACGTCCGCCGGTCATGGCCGGCGCCGGCGCCGGCGCGCCTCTCGACTTGCGGAACGAGGCGTCCAAGGACCCTCCCTCGTGGTCGCGATCGTGGTGCTTCGTCGCCAGTGTCGTGCTGGGCTGAGCGACGACCGTCCCTAGCGTACACCGCGAGTGGCCCGCCTCTGCGAGAATCGGGAGCCATGGCCGCACCCCGCTCCACGCGCCGCCGCGCGCGTTCCGGCTCGTCAGAGCGAGCGTCGCATCGCTCGCCTCCCCGACGACGCGCGGCCGCGGAAAGCGGCAGCGGATCCTGGGCGCGGCGGATAGGCATCGCCCTCGGACTCCTCGCCGTGGGCGGCACCATCGTGCTGGCGGGGAGCGGTGCGCTCGATGAAGGTGAAAGGGCTTCCACGCCACCTGGGGCATCTACCCGGCCTGGCGCATCCGCGCGCGCGCCGGCGAGCCCCAGCTCAGCACCCATCACGGCCAGCCCTTCTGCACGGATCCCCGCCCCGACCCTGGAAGGAGCCGCCACGGCCGCCACCCGTGGGCGGGAGTGGCAGATCACGGTGGCCATCCCCGCTGACCTTCCGGAGCGCCGTCAGACCCGGCTGCTCGTCCACCGTGGCGATGAGATCGTGGCCGAAGCACCGGTGAGGTCAAGAGACGAGGTCACTGTGGAGGGCATCCCCCTCCGCCGGGGGGAGAACCGCTTCACGGCGACGCTTCGCGGGCCATCCGGCGAAGGGCCGCCCTCAGCCGAGCTGGTCGTCACGCGCGACGAGGTGGTGCCGGAGATCAGCCTGAGCGAGCCGCTGTCCGGTGCCAAGGTCCACTCCGAACAGCTCACCCTGATGGGCGACACGGAGCCCGGCGCTCAGCTGATGATCTCCAACGCCACGAACGAGCGCACGAGTCCCGCCGTGGTCGCGGCCGACGGGACGTTCCAAGGCGAGATCGCCCTCGTGTTGGGCTCCAACGAGCTCACCCTCACGGCCACGGACCAGGCCGGTAACGTAGACTCCACGGAGCTCACGGTGGTTCGTCGCGAAGGCGTCGACGAAGCGCGCCTGATCCTCTCCCAGACCACCTTCCCGGTGCGGCGCCTGCCGGCCTCCATCTCGCTGCGGGTGCTGGTGGTCGACGCCGAGGGCGAGACCGTGGACGGCGCCGAAGTGGTCTTCAGCCTCTCCCCGCCGGGCCTGCCCACGACCACCTATCGCACGGTGACGGTGGGTGGCGAGGCATCGTGGCTGGACGTCTCGATGCCGCGGGGCGGCGCCACGGCGGGCGAAGGATTCGCCACCGCTCGAGTGACGCTAGCGGACGGTTCGGTGGTCGCCGTGCACAAGCCCTTCAGCTTCCACTGAACGACGCACCGTCGAGGACGACATCCGGCGGGTCGGTACGACGGCCGGCGCCTCCACCAGTCGGTGCGGAGCCACGGCGCCAGGCATCGCCGAAAGGTCGTCCTGAGGAAGCTCTTGGACAGGCGCGAAGAGCCCCAGGCCGTCGTCCGACGCGCTCGTGAGCGGCGCCGTCCAGCAGCCCTGCATCTCATCGCCCTGCAGCGGCCGTCGCGCCCGATCCAGTGCGCAGAAGCCGAAGCGGCCGGCCACCGCTTTTCGATAGTGGCGGCAGGTGGAGCAGCTCAGCGAGGACCGCGAACAGACCCAGCAGCGGGAGGCTTCCGCCTGGGGCGTGCCGCAGTGCGGGCAGCGCCACATCGTCATCGAGCCACAGTGTAGGCGCCTCGGTACCGGCCTGCTGACCCCCGGCGCACGCTGGCGCGGAAGCTGGCTATGGCGCCGGTGGGCAGGGATCCTCGGGAGCGCTTACCGACAGGCTGACCCCGCTACCCGGTGGCACGGCGGCGCCTGGTTCGGGCGTCTGAGCGACGATCAGATGGCTGTCGTACTCGGGCGTATCGCCCGGGAAGACCTGCTCCACGATCAGGCCCACCGACTCGATCTGCAAGCGGGCGCTCAACAGATCGATGCACTCGTAGTTGCCGACCACCACGGGGCTTGGTGCGGGACTGGGACTCAGTGCTGCGCTGGGGCTCTGCGTCGGTTCGAGGGTCGGGCTGGCCGTGGGTGCCAGGGTCGGAGCGAGCGTGGGCGCGGCAGTGGGCGGCGGCGTCGGGCTAGGGGCGGGGACAGGACTCGGTGTCGGGCTGGGCGAGGGTGTCGGGCTGGGCGACGGTGTGGGCGTGGGCGATGGTGTCGGGCTGGGCGACGGTGTGGGCGTGGGCGATGGTGTCGGGGTGGGCGACGGTGTGGGCTCCGGTCCCAGGGAAAGGGTGTAGTCCACGACGGTGCCCCGGGCCACGGCGATGCCCGCCCGAGGGTCCGTCCCGACGACCGCGCCCGCGGCGACCTGCGGGTCGAACGACTCTCGTCGCGCACCGGGCACAAGGTCCAGACCCTGGAGCGCGGCGACCAGTTCCGCTTCGCTGGCGTTGCGCAGCTCGGGCACCGCGACCGTTTCGCTCTCCGTGGCCACAACCACGGACACGACCGACCCGGTGGCTACGCTCGTATCTGCCGGCGGATCCTGGGAGAGGACGATGTCGGTATCGACCTCGTCTGTCTGCGTATACGACTCGGAGATCTCCAGCTGCGCGACGCTGGCCTGAGTGCGTGCGTCGGGCAGGCTCAGTCCGACCAGCTCGGGCACCAGTACCTGCCGCGCCGTGGGGCCGGGGTCGTTTCGCCCGCCGCCCAGCAGCAGGAACAGTAGGACGCCCGCCGCCACCAGCACGAGCAGTCCGAGCACGGCAGCCAGCCAGCCCCAGCGGCCGGCCCCACTCGCGGGGGCCTCCCCATCTGTCGGCGGTGGCGGGGCGGAGCCATAGACCACGCCTGCGGCCGCGGCCGGCAGGGTGGCCGCCGCGACGGTGGCTGCCGGCATCATCGCGCCGGCCGCCAGCGTTTCGCCGCCGCCCCCGCCCGCGAGGAACCGCTCGAGTCCGGTGGAGAGCTGCTCGGCCGTGGGTCGCACGTCCGGATCCGGCGAGAGCGCCCAGCGGATGAGAGCGTCAAGCTCGGCGGGGATGTCCGGCCGCAGCGCAGCGGGTGAGGGCACCGCGCTCGAGAGGCGGGCCATGGCCACCGAGGCGGCCGTGTCACCGCTCCACGCCCGGCGGCCGGTGAGCATCTCGAACATCACCAGGCCAAGGGCGTAGATGTCGGAGGACGGCGACAGTGACTCGCCGCGAGCCTGTTCCGGGCTGAAGTAGTGGACGCTGCCCATGGTCATGCCGGGCAAGGTCAGCTGTGCGTCGGAGAAGGCTTGTGCGATGCCGAAGTCGCCCACCTTGACGCGGCCGGACGCGGCCAGCAGGACGTTGGACGGCTTGATGTCACGGTGCACGATGCCGCGCTCGTGGGCCGCGGCCAGCGCATCGGCGATCTGCTGCGCCACGCGCGCGGTGGCCGCGGCATCCAGCGGACCCGTGTCGCGCAGGACCTGCGCCAGGTCGCCACCGGGCAGCAGCTCCATGACGATGAAGGGACCGGCGTCATCCGTGCCGAAGTCGAAGACGTTCACGATGTTGGGGTGGTTCAAGCCACCCGCCGCCTGCGCCTCCTGCCGGAAGCGCGCGACGAAGGCCTCGTCCGAGCCGTACTCCGCGCGCAATACCTTGACCGCGACATCGCGCCCGAGCCGGGCGTCCTGAGCGCGGTAGATGGTCGCCATGCCGCCCTGTCCGAGCAGCTCGATCAGGCGGTAGCGTCCACCCAGGACACGTCCTACCTCAGCCAAGTTCCCTCCCGGGTCAGGCGGCCTTCAGGGTCATCCCAGATCAAGTGCCTTGAGATAGCGCCTGAACTCCCCGCCGATGTCCGGCTCTTCCAGAGCGAGCTCCACGGACGCCTTCAGCCAGCCCATCGTGGTGCCCGCGTCGTAGCGCCGACCCTCGAAGGCGTAGGCGTAGACATCCTGCTCGTGCATCAGCGCCTCGATCGCGTCGGTCAACTGGATCTCCCCTCCCGCACCCCGTTGCGTCTGTTCCAGCTTCTCGAAGATCTTCGGCGTAAGCACGTAGCGGCCGATGATGGCCAGATCGCTGGGCGCCACGGACGGCTCGGGCTTCTCCACCAGGCCGCGGACCTTGGTCAGGCGCGGGTCGCCGGTGTCCACACTGGTGTCCGGCTCGATCACGCCATAGCGCCCGGTCTCGTCGTGGGGCACCTGCATGACCGCCACCACGCTGGAATGGGTCTCGCGATAGACCTCGATGAGCTGTGCGATGCACGACCGTTCGGAGGAGACGACGTCATCCGACAGGATGACGGCGAAGGGCTCATGGCCCACCAGGTCCTTGGCCATCAACACGGCGTGCCCCAGTCCCAACTGCTCTTTTTGCCGCACGTAGCTGATCTGCGCCATGTCGCCGATCTGGCGAACGCGGCGGAGCATCTCGATGTCGCCCTTGGACTCCAGCAGGTGCTCGAGCTCGTAGGAGTGATCGAAGTGGTCCTCGATGG
>JACCQX010000061.1 GCA_013813905.1 Chloroflexota bacterium | reverse complement strand
CCTGCGCGAGAGCGAGCTGGATGTGCTGGCCATACCGGCACCCGAGTGGACCAGCTTCCATGAGCACGACGGGGCGGCATATCGGGTGACGCTGCCCGTCCGCCCCACGGTGCAGCTGGGCGCATATTCCGGCTATCCCTTCACCATCGAGGTCGAGGACGTCGACGAGGCCAAGGTCGAGGCGGTCGTGGAGCAGTTGCGCGACCAGCAGGCAAGCCTCGTGCCGGTCGAGGGGCGCGGCGCGCAGGACGGTGACTACGCGGTCGTGGGCTTCGAGGGTCGGCGGGACGGCACGCTCATCGAAGGTGCCCAGTCGGAGCGCTTCCCGCTGATCATCGGCAAGGAGCGCATGATCCCGGGCTTCGAGACGCAGCTCGTGGGCCTGCGTGAGGAGGAGGAGAAGGTCTTCAGCGTCACTTTCCCGGAGGACTACGGGGAGGCCAAGCTGGCTGGCCAGGAGGTCGAGTTCACGATCGTCCTGCGCGAGCTGCGCCAGAAGCAGCCGCCGGCGCTCGATGACGAGTTCGCGCGCTCCCTGGGTAACTACGCTGACCTCGCCACCCTGCGCCTGGAGATCGCCCGCCGGCTCGAGCGCAGCGCACGAGACCGCGCGCGACACGCTTTCGCCGACCACATCATCGAGTTCGCCGCGGCCAACGCCACGGTGGAGGTGCCGGAACTCCTCGTCGAGCGCGAGATGGACGTCATGATCGACGAGCTGAAGGTGCGTCTCGCCGAGCAGCGGATCGGTTTCGAGGAGTACCAGCGGGTCACCGAGCGCGACGAGGCCGCCATCCGAGGCGAGTACCGCGAGCAGGCCGAGAAGCGGGTGAAGGTGCTGCTGGTGCTGGGAGCGGTGGCGGACGTGGAGGGCATCGAGGTGCCCGATGAGGCGGTCGAAGCTGAGATCGAACGGGGCCGGCAGTCGGCCGAGTCCAATCCGCGCCTGGTCGAGTACCTGGAGTCCGAGCGGGGCCGGTCGTATCTGCGCTCGCAGCTCCGCCGGACGCAGGTCGTGGAGGGGCTCATCGACCGCTACATCGTGCAGCACCCCGAGTTCAGCGATGTGCGCCACGCGGAGGACATCGAGGCGGAGGAGGCAGCGGCGGCTGCTACGGCCGCGGCACTGGCCGCCGTCGTGGCCACGGAGACCAAAGGCGATGCGGCTGCTGCCGTCCCTGCTGAGGACCCCGTCAGCGAGGGCAGCCGACCGTGAACCGACCTTTCATCCCGACCCAGGGCTCGGCCGCCCTGCATCTGGCGGGCAGCGCCCGGGCCATGCTCGTGCCCATGGTGATCGAGACCTCCAGTCGCGGCGAGCGGGCCTACGACATCTACAGCCGGCTGCTCAAGGAGCGCATCATCTTCCTGGGCGACGCGATCGAGGACCACATGGCCAACCTCATCATCGCGCAGCTGCTTCATCTGGAGGCCGAGGATCCCGATCGGGACATCAGCCTCTACATCAACTCGCCCGGTGGGGTGGTGACTGCCGGGCTGGCCATCTACGACACGATGCAATACCTGCGGGCACCGGTCAGCACCATCTGCATCGGTATGGCCGCCTCCATGGCGGCGGTCCTGCTCGCGGCGGGGGCCAAGGGCAAGCGCTACGCGCTGCCCAACAGCCGGATCATGATCCACCAGGGCTCGGGCGGCTTCCGGGGCAACACGCCGGACATCCTGATCCAGGTACGCGAGCTCGAGGAGCTCATCAATGCCAACCACCGGATCCTGGCGCGCCACACCGGGCAGCCGGTGGACAAGATCGTCAAGGACACGGAACGTGACTACTTCATGGCACCGGGCGAGGCCAAGGACTACGGCATCATCGATGAGGTGTACGCCGAGCGGGACCAGTCGCTCATCAGCGAGGCCAAGAAGGAAGGCGCACTTGCCGGCGAGGGTTCCGCAGCCCACGAGGGGGAGGACGTCACACCCGAGCCGGCCAAGGACCGCGCGGAGAAGAGTGGCCGCGGCTGAGCCAGCCCGATCGAGCCGCGTGGGTGCATCATGCGCGCGTGACCATGTATGCCTGCCCGGCGTCGAGCGAGCATCGACCCGCGCGCGCCAGCCGCTAGGAGCCAGAAGGACGGGTCGTGCCGACCACCACGGGTAACAAGACGCCGAAGATCCCCTACCGCTGCAGCTTCTGTGGCAAGAGCCAGGAGCAGGTACGGAAGCTGATCGCCGGACAGAGCGTCTACATCTGCGACGAGTGCATCAACCTCTGCCAGGAGATCATCGAGGAGGAGATGCTGGAGACGCCGCGCGCCAAGCCGCAGGCGTCCAAGCTGCCCCATCCCCGCAAGATCAAGGAAGCCCTTGACGGCTACGTGATCAGCCAGGAGCGCGCCAAGCGCGTCCTGTCGGTGGCCGTCTACAACCATTACAAGCGGGTCAATGCCGGCAATCTCGTGGACGACGTCGAGCTTCAGAAATCCAACGTGCTGCTGGTGGGACCGACCGGGAGCGGCAAGACGCTGTTGGCCCAGACGCTGGCCAAGGTCCTCGACGTGCCCTTCTGCATCGCCGATGCGACATCCCTGACCGAGGCGGGCTATGTCGGCGAGGACGTCGAGAACATCCTGCTGCGCTTGATCCAGGCGGCGGACTTCGATGTCGCTCGCGCCCAGCGCGGCATCATCTACATCGACGAGATCGACAAGATCGCGCGCAAGGCGGACAACCCATCGATCACCCGCGACGTCTCCGGCGAGGGAGTGCAACAGGGACTGTTGAAGATCCTGGAGGGCACCGTCGCCAACGTGCCGCCCCAGGGCGGCCGCAAGCATCCGCACCAGGACTTCATCCAGATCGACACCACCAACGTCCTCTTCATCTGTGGTGGAGCATTCGAGGGCCTGGAGAAGATCGTCGAGGAGCGCGTCGGGAAGCGCACCATCGGCTTCGGGTCTGAGGCGCAGACGGTCAAGGCGGATCGCGAGAGGATCCTGGAGCACCTGATGCCGGAAGATCTGCTCAAGTTCGGCCTGATCCCCGAATTCGTCGGCCGGCTGCCCGTGACGGTGACCCTCTCCGCGCTGTCCCGCGACGACCTGATGCTGGTCCTCACCGAGCCGAAGAACGCGGTCACGCGTCAGTTCCAGAAGTTCCTGCAACTGGACAAGGTCGACCTCGTCTTCACGCCGGGAGCCATCGAGGCCGCGGCGGAACTGGCGCTGGGGCGCAAGACCGGGGCACGAGCGCTGCGCTCCATCGTGGAGGAGTCCCTGCTCGACGTGATGTACGACATCCCCGAGCGCACCGACGTACGCAAGTGCATCATCACCGAGGAGACGATCCGCGAAGGGCGCGTGCCGCTTCTGTTGACCAAGGCAGAGATCGACCGCGGCGTCGACGAGACCAACTACGGCGAGTTGCTGGAGCGTGGCGCGTAGCACCCCGGCGAGCGGTCGGGTCGTGCGGCGTTCCGGACAGAAGTCACGTGGTTGGGACTGCAACCCGACAGAGGGGCATCACGGGGCCGCGGGGCCGCGGAAAGTCCTCGATGTCATGATACGCGGCTGCGCGGTGCCCGAAACGACCGGTCCTGGCGTTCTTCCCCGAACTGTGGCCTCATGGTGCCCGTTTGACCGATGACGAGCACATCGGAGAGACGGTGATCTACCTTGATCGATGTCGTGCCCGATGCCTCGCGACCTCACCGTGCGCCGCTGGCTTACGGCCGTCGACGTGCTCGCGGATCATCTCGACACACGTTCGCTCCTCGTGATCGAGGTCAAGGCGTCCCTGGGGTCGTTGGAGGACACCAACCGGCGACTCGATGTCAAGGAACGACTTGCGCCTGGACTCGGTATGGCTCGGTTCGGATGGCGCCCGACGACGGTCTCCAGGCTGCTGATGGTGCCTGACGACCTGACCATTCGTCGCCTGGTCGCCCGACACCACGCCACTCTTGGCAGCATCTACCCCGCCCGCGGCCGCGAGGTGCGCAGTTGGCTCCGTCGACCGGAGGGTCCGCTCCGCGGCATCTGGTTCCTGTCGCGCGCGGACCCAGCGGTCGAAGGGTAACGGAGGACATTGAGAGAGATGATCGAGCGACCCGCCCGTCAGCCAGCCTCATTCGATTGGGTATGCACGAAGTCCAGCACGCGTCGCCAGGCATCGGCGGACTCCTCCGCGTATTCCTCGTGCTTGCGGTCGAAGAACGAGTGCGACGCGTCGGGATAGATCACCAGCTCATGGTCGACGCCGGCCCTCGTGAGTGCCTCCTCGAAGCTGGCCACCGCTTCGGGGGGTATGGCCCGATCCGCGCCTCCGAAGAGCCCCAGCACGGGGCTGCGCATCCGGTCGACCAGGTCGATCGGTGCGGGTATGTCGTTGCGCGGCGGGCCGACCGGCACCCCGTAGAAGCCGATCACGCCGGTCACCCCAAGTTCCGGTTCGGCAGCCGACAGGAAGGCGAGCCGGCCACCGAAGCAGAAGCCCATGACGAAGAGCGTCGGGACCCCACGCTCGTTCCGCAGCCATGACGCGCCGGCTTGCGTGTCGGCGCGCAACCCCGCCCAGGTCGTCTGCGCGACATGCGCCGCATGGTCAAAGCCTTCCTCACGCTTCCCCACTCCGGCCGTCCGCCCGAAGAGATCGATGGCTACTGCGTCGACGCCGGCCTCCGCCAGGCGGAGGGCCAGCTCCTCGTAGTAGCGATGAAGTCCCCGGACATCCGGCAGGATCACCATGCCGGCTGCGGTGGGCGCGGGGGCCATGGCTCCGAGGGCTGCGAAGCGGTTGCCATCGTCAGCGACCAGCTCGAGGTCCCGGCCGTCCACCGCCGCACCGGCCATGGGCGGGAGGGGAGGGCGCGAGTCGTAGGCGAAGCACATGGTCGGCAGCTCCGGGCGGGTGGATGGGGTTCTCCTTCGGCCCATTGTGCGGTAGACTCGGCGGCCTACGGCGACGACCGAGAGGAGTAGCGTCCGCACCGGCCGGCAGAGAGCGCGGGTCACAGGCTGCAAGCCCGCGCCGGCACGACGGATGCGAAGGTCGCTCGCGAGCCGCAGCGGTCCGGCGTCCGGTATCGCGCCACGAGGGCTCTCGTCTACCATCGGGACCGCGATGTGCGGCCCCTTCTTCGAGAGCCGAACCAGCAGGTGGTACCACGACCCCGTTCGTCCGCTGGACGAGCGGGGCTTTCGATTCCAAGGGATGACACGATGAACGAGCAGCAGCCCGGGACGGACAGCGACGCGACCGAGATGCCCAAGGCCTACCGGCCCGCGGAGATCGAGCCGCGCGTCTATGCGCGCTGGCTGGCCGCCGACGTCTTCGCGCCCGACGGTGTCGGCTCACGGGCGGATCAGACCAAGCCGCCCTTCGTCATCATCCAGCCGCCGCCCAACGTAACTGGCGCCCTGCACCTGGGCCACGCGGCGCGCGGGACGGTCGAGGACCTGATGACCCGACGCGCTCGGATGCAGTGCCGACCGACCCTCTGGCTGCCCGGCGTGGACCATGCCTCCATCGCCGCCCAGTACGTGCTGGACAGTGTGATCGCCGCTGAAGGCGAGACCCGTCAGTCGCTCGGCAGGAAGCGCTACCTCGAGCGGATGTGGCGCTTCATGGAGGAGACGCGGAGCGTCATCAGCGATCAGCATCGTCGCCTGGGACTCTCCGCGGACTGGTCGCGCGAGCGCTTCACGATGGATGACGGCTCTGCGCAGGCGGTGCGCACGAGCTTCAAGCAGCTTCATGACGACGGTCTGGCGTACCGCGCCGAGAAGCTCATCAACTGGTGCCCCGGCTGCCAGACCAGCCTCTCGGACCTGGAAGTGATCGCCACGCCGGAGACCGGCACGCTTTGGTCGGTGCGCTATCACCTCGTGCCAGAGGCGGGCGCTGGGGCGACGTCCGGCGAGGCAGCGTCCGGCGACCCGGAGACGATCACCGTAGCGACCACGCGCCCCGAGACGATCCTGGGTGATACGGCCGTGGCCGTGCATCCTGATGACGAACGCTACCGGCACCTCGTCGGTCGGCGTGTGCGCATCCCCTTCGTCGATCGGATCGTGCCCCTCATCGCGGACCAGGCGGTGGAGCGCGACTTCGGCACGGGTGCCGTGAAGATCACCCCCGGCCACGACCAGGCCGATCTGGAGACAGCCCAGCGGCACGACCTGCCCATCATCGACGTGATGGAGGACGACGGGTCCATCAACGGCTCGGGAGCTTCCTTCGCCGGGCTGACGGGCATGGCCGCTCGCCGGCGCATCGTGGCCGAGCTGGAGACGATGGGCGACCTCGTCGTCGCCATTCCGCACGAGATGGTCATCGGACGCTGCCAGCGTTCGGACGATATCGTGGAGCCGCGTATCAAGGTCCAGTGGTTCATCAGCGTCAAGCCCATGGCCGAGCGGGCCATGGCCGCGGTCCGCAGCGGCAGGACGCGCATCGTGCCGCAGCGCTACGAGAAGGTGTTCTTCGACTGGCTGGAGAACATCCGCGATTGGAACGTGAGCCGGCAGCTCTGGTGGGGACACCGCATCCCGGCCTGGTACTGCCTCGACGGCCACATCACGGTGAGCGAGAAGGCGGAAGGACCGGAGGCCTGCGCCATCTGCGGTCGCCCCGCCGACGAGCTGCGTCAGGACGAGGACATCTTCGACACCTGGTTCAGCAGTGGCTTGTGGCCGTTCTCCACGCTCGGCTGGCCCGAGGCGACAGAGGACCTGCGCCGCTACTACCCGGGCACAGTCATGGAGACGGCCTACGAGATCCTGTTCTTCTGGGTGGCCCGCATGATGATGCTGGGTGAGTGGCTGACGACCCGGGCGCCGTTCGAGACGGTCCTCCTGGGCGGCCTGGTGCGCGACCCGTACGGGAAGAAGATGTCCAAGACCAGGGGCAACGGCGTCGACCCGCTGGATATCATCGACGAGCTGGGCGCTGACGCTCTCCGTTTTGCCCTGGTGCACGGCAGCGGCCCGGGGGCCGATCAGCGACTTGGTCGGAGCCAACTGGAGGGTGCCCGGAACTTTGGCAACAAGCTCTGGAACGCGGCCCGATTCGTGCTCGGCTCGCGTCCGGAGGGCATGCCTGACGGCCCGCTCGACCTGCCGGTAGGTGGACACCTGGGTCCCGCCGAGCACTGGATCCTGGCGCGATGTGCCCGGACGGTGGAGGACGTGGAGGAGGCGTACACCACGTTCGCCTTCGGTGAGGCAGCGCGCCTGTTGCACGACGCCATCTGGAACGAGTACTGCGACTGGTACCTGGAGCTTGCCAAGGTGCGCCTCGCCGAGGAAGACCCCGCCCGAAAGGCAGCGACGTGGGCCGTCCTCACCTGGGTCCTGGACCGCTATGTCCGGTTGCTCCACCCGATCATGCCGCACCTCACCGAGGAGATCTGGGGCCGCCTGCCGCGTCTGCCGGGCGAACCGGATCTGCTCATGGTGGCCCGCTGGCCGGACGCGGGCCGGGAGAAGGCGCTCGCCGACGAAGCGCAGGCGCGGGGCGTGGCGGGGCTGATCGGATTGGTAAGTGGCATCCGTAACGCTCGCGCCGAAGCCGGCATCGAGGCCGGAGCGTGGCTGCCCGCGCTGCTGCACATCATCGATCCGGACACCCTGGCTGCCTACGGCACCCTGGCGAGCGCCGTGGAGCGCCTGGCGCGGGTGCGACCGCAGCTGGTGAGCGACCGCATCGAGCTGGAGCAGCTGGAAGGCGCGCTGACGGTGCTGGGCAGCCACGGCGAGGCCCGCATCTCGCGAGGCGGCTCTGATCCGGCTCGGGAACGTGAGCGGCTGTCCAAGGAGCTCGTCGAGGCCGAGCGGATGCTGGCGGAGACGGGATCGCGCCTGGCCGATCGGCGCTTCGTCGAGCGCGCGCCGGTCGTCGTGGTGGAGGGTGCCCGCGAGCGGCTCACCTATCTGGTCGAGCGCGTGGAGCGGCTGCGCGCCCGGTTGAGGGCCTGATCGGGCGACGCGACAAGGTAGGATGCCCTGGGCGGGTGCCGTTCCCGCGCGATCGATCACGAAGGTGAGGCCGGTGCCCCTTGACTTCCTGAAACGCCGAGGTGACAAGTCGCAAGCCAGTGCCGAGATGGCGCCGGCACTCCTGCCGGAGGACATCGAGGCTGAGGAGCATGAGCTCAAGCTGACGTACCGGGCCAGGACGAGCCAGGGCGTGCGCATGGCGGCCGGACCCAACGCGCTGGATGAGCTGCCCAACATGCTGCTGGGGCTCGCTCGTTCGGCGATCGAGGTGGTCGAGCCGTTGGAGCTCGACTTCGCCGAAGCCGCGCCGGTCATCCAGAAGTCCGAGCAGGCGATGCAGTGGATCAACGCCAATCAGGAGCGCAGCCCCGTGGCCCGACACGCCCTGGTCGTGCTCGAGTCCGTCGACGCGGTCGATCCGGCCTTCGAAACGGTGGCTGTAGCGCTGCTCAGCGGTGGGATCGATACGAGCGGCTATCCCGAGTACGACGCTATCGTGGGCGGTGTGGCATCCCACTGGGACGAGGCCTCCGAGGACATGGTGGTGCGCGGCGTCGTGGGCCGGGGCGGTCGCGGGGTGCGGGGCGACACGGATCGTACCGCGCAGAAGATCCTGGCCAGCCTCCTGGCGAACGTCCTGGCCTCACAGCATGCCGTGGGCTTCACGCCGTCCGAGCGGCCGGTTCCCAGCGGCGGATCAGGTGGGCTGATCTGCGCTCACTGCGGCTTCGCGTCCGCGCACGAACGGGCCTTCTACTGTCCCCGCTGCGGCATGCGGATGGTTCGGGGCTGAAGGGAGCCGTGCCTACCTACGAGTACGTTTGCGGCTCCTGCGCACGGCGCATCGATGTCCTCCATGGCATCCATGCCGAGGGGCCCCGGACATGCGAGGCATGTGGTGGGCCGCTGCGCAAGGCCATCTCGGCGGCGGCGGTGGTCTTCAAGGGCTCGGGCTGGGCCAAGAAGGACGCCGCGCGCGCAGCCGCCAGGCCCGTTTCAGACCAGAGCGGCTCCGACGGGACGCTCCCGGACGGATCGCCCTCGGGCGGGTCGCCCTCAGACCGGTCGTCCGCCGACTCGGATGGTGCCAAGGGGGCCACACCGGCGCGGCCGGGGACCGATGCGGAGACAGGTCGATCCGGCGCGCCCGCGCCGGCAGACGGTACGTCAGCCAAGCCTCCGCTGAAGGACACGCCCGCCCCTGCCAGGGCCAAGGGACCCTCTGGAAGGACCACCGATAAGGGGTCGACCAGCTCTCGTCCGGGCGACTGACGTGCCGCTGCCGCCAAGCCCCGACCGAATGAGCGACGCTCCGACGCCGGGGACGCCGAGCGAGCCACCGACGCTGAGTCTGGGCGATCGCCTGGGAGTCCTGAAGCGGCGCGTGTTGAGAGATCGCCGTGTCGCTGAGGTGCAGGCCGTGACGGCCGCGGTGGGTGAGTCGAGCGGAGGGTTGCTGGCGGCCGGCCTGGCCTTCAACGCGTTGTTCGCCATCATCCCGGCGCTGCTCTTCATGGTCGGACTGCTGGGCTTCTTCGTCGGCGACCCGGCCCGGGCGCAGGAGATCGTGGAGTCGCTGGTCGACCGGGTGCCGGCAATCGCGGACCTGGCTGACGCTGTCCTGGGCCAATTGGTGGCTGGTCGAGGTGCGTTCTCGGTGGTGGGCATCGTGGGAGTCGCGTGGGGCGCCAGCGGCTTCTACGGGTCGTTGGACGAAGCTATGCGGCGTCTCTTCCCGGGCGGCGCACCGCGCAGCGTGGTGACCCAGCGCATCCGCGGCGTGGTGGCCGTGTTCGGGCTGGTCGGCGCCGCCCTGGCCGCCGTGACGGCCACCAGCGTGGTCTCGCTGCTTGATGCCGTGCTGATGGTCCCCGAGGGCATCGAATCGGTGCGGCTGCTCAGCACCATCCTCATGATCGGCGTCTTCATCCTGGTGGTCCTGTTCACCTACCTCGTGGTGCCCACCGCGGCCCCGCCATTCCGCGCCGCGCTGCTGCCGGCTCTCCTGGCCGGCACGGGCATCGGCCTCCTGACGGCGCTATTCAGCGTGCTGGCCCCGTTCCTGGTGGGCAGGCTATCCGGCCTCGGGCTGCTGGCGACGGTATTCGGTGCGCTCGTGTGGCTGCGACTGGTCTTCGAGATGCTC